>NZ_JAYSCO010000006.1:0-142803 GCF_041914865.1 Pseudoduganella sp.
CGTCCCACCCTTTCGGGTGGTTTGCCCTTATCAGATCTTGCTGTAGGGAATCTTAGTCACTAACTTGCATCATAGCAAGGAGATTTTTAAAAGAATTTTTGAATGTGGAAATTAAGTCTGGAATTAAAGAAATCTTCGTTAATTCAATGGCTTGGAATATTTCCTCGGATTATTAACAATTGCGGTCGGAGAATATTGATTTGAAATAAAAGAAGCCCGGCATTTGGCCGGGCTCTAAGAGGGATATATTATCTCAGCGGCTTACCTGGACTGAACTGCTGCCTGTATTTCCCGCGCGGTCGCGTGCCACTGCCTGGATCGTGTGGCTCCCTTGTGCTTCCTTGCGGGTATTCCAGTTGAAGGCAAGGGAAGCGCCGCTGCCGGAGGCTTTCAGCTGCCCGTCTATGTAGAGACTGAGCGAGATCCCGGCAGCGCCACTGTTGTCCGACGCATTCACTGCAATGTTCACCATGCCGCTTACCATACCCGGCCCGGGGTTGGCAATGGCCACGACCGGTGGGGACGTGTCCGCCACCGGCTGCGCGATGATATTGGCGACATTCACCTGTAAGGTGCTGGAGGAGGCGACATTCCCCGCCGCGTCATACGCCAGGGCAACCAGGTTGTTCATGCCGTTCGCCACGCCCCGTGAGTCCCAGCTGAAGGCGTAGGGGCCGGTGGTGTCGCTTGCAACCACGGTATTGTTGACTTTCAGGTCCACCCGGGTGACTGCGACGTTGTCGCTGGCGTTCACACTGACCGTTACCAGGCCTGAAACCGTGCTGCTGGCGACCGGACTGGCGATGGCGACGCTGGGCGCGCCGGTGTCTGGTACGGGGATGGCCAGGGCGGCTGCCACCGCCGCGGCGGCGTTCACGCGCCCATAACCGTAGTAAATATCACGCCCTGCGCTGCCAAGGTCGACTGCCGTACTGAACAGGATGTTCTGCACCTGGTCCGGGCTGAGCGAGGGGTTTGCCGTCATGACCAGCGCTGCGACAGCTGCCGTGATCGGGCTGGAGAACGACGTTCCGTTCACACCGCCGTATCCGCCACCGTTGACCGTGGTGTAAATGCCCGAGCCCGGCGCCGACAGGGCGACAAACGCACCGTAGCTGGAGAAGCTGGCGCGCACGTCGGTGGACGTGGTGGCCGACACGGCGATCATGCTGTCGGTGGGCGTAAATCCTTCGTCCCGGTTGTAGTTGCCGGCCGAGACGAAGAGCAGGCCGCCTTTGCTGCGCAGATAGTTGGCGGCACTTTGGACGGCCAGGCTGCTCGGCACGCTGGCGTAACTGATGTTTGCCACACGTGCGCCATGGTCGGCTGCCCAGGTCAGGCCGTTTGCCATGGTCGAGAAGTAGGCATAGCACGAACCGCCGCTGAGGAAGGCGATGCGGACCGGCATTATCTTGGCCTGGCCTGCTACGCCAGCAACGCCGAGGCCATTATTGGTGGCGGCGGCGGCCGAACCCGCCACTTTGGTGCCATGGCCGCATATGTCGGCGGTGTTGGTATTGTTGTCGTAGCTGTTATAGCCGGGCACCAGGTTGCCCACCAGGTCTGGATGGGTTGCGTCCACGCCGGAATCGAGGATCGCAATCGTCAAACCGGCGCCTTGCGTCGAGTCCCAGGCTGCCGGGGCGCCGATTTTGGGCAGGTGCCATGCGCTGCCAAGATACGGATCGTTGGCCGCCAGCGCGACCGGGACGGCGCGGTCCAGTTCGGCATATTTGAAATGGGGATTGTTCTTGAGCTTGTTGACTGTGGCGCGCTCGGAACCGCGTGAGACTTCCAGGACGTGGATGTTGCTCTGGCCAAGCTTGCGCGCCTGCTGTCCGCCGTTAGCCTTGAGCATCCTGGACATGCCGTCGAGCGTCAGACCGGCGCGCGGCTCGACCAGGATGCGGCCCGGCGCAAACAGTTCCGGCTCCGCGGCGCCGGCCTGTGCGGCGATGCCGGCGATGAAGGTCGTTAACACAATGCTATTCTTCATGGTGTGCCCTCCTGCAACGATCTTAGGCCGCCCATTTCCCCACATCAAGCGGATTTCCGGTGCTTTTGTCAGCTGTGGCGAATATGTCTGGACATAATGAAAACTGAGTTGTCATTGATTTATTCGGCGAACAATTCCTGATTGAAATCAAGTGCTTGGGATAAACTGGCCGCTCGTGTTGCATTAATTTGAGGAAACTCAAATATAATCGTGATAAAGGGCAAACCCGCCACACTAAGAAAGACGAGACAATTTATGAGTGCAGATTACGCAGTCCATGGTTCCATCGCTGTCATTACCCTGAATAATCCGCCGGTCAACGGGCTCGGGCTTGCCACCCGCACTGCGGCCATCGAAGGCATCCGCCGTGCGGAAGCCGATGAAGCCGTAAAGGCGGTAGTCCTGACCGGGGCTGGCAAAGCATTCTCGGGCGGCGCCGACATCAAAGAATTCAATTCGCCGAAGGCGCTGACGGAACCGACGCTGCACTCCCTGATCCGCGCGGTGGAAGGCTGCAGCAAGCCGGTGGTGGCGGCCATTCATTCGGTGGCAATGGGCGGTGGCCTGGAGCTCGCGTTGGGGTGCCACTACCGGGTCGCCTTGCCCGGCGCCCAGATCGCGCTGCCGGAAGTGAAGCTCGGCCTGCTGCCAGGCGCCGGCGGCACCCAGCGCCTGCCGCGGGTGCTGGGCCTGGAGATGGCCCTGAACATGGTGGTGTCGGGGACGCCCGTGCTGTCCGAAAAATTGGCCGGTACCGCTTTGTTCGATAAGTTGCTGGCGCCAGGCGCTGACCTGGTAGCGGAGGCGCGCGAGTTTGCGTCAACTGTCGCAGACGTGCGTCCACTGCCGAAAGTACGCGACCGCAAAGTCGATTTCCCGGACCATGAGGCCTTCCTGCAGTCGAGCCGTGAACAGGTGAAAGCCGCTGCCGGTCCATTCCCGGCTCCGCTGGAATGCGTGGAAACGGTCGCCGCCTCGGTCACCATGGACTTTGATTCCGGCCTGAAGTTTGAACGCGAACGTTTCCTGCACCTGATGCAGACGACTGAGTGCAAGGCCCTGCGTCACGCCTTCATTTCCGAGCGCGCCGCCAGCAAGATCCCGGATGTGCCGGCCGACACGCCGACGCGCACCATTGCCAAGGCTGCCGTGATCGGTGCCGGCACCATGGGCGGCGGCATTGCGATGAATTTTGCCAATGCCGGCATCCCGGTGGTCTTGCTGGAGACCAAGCGGGAAGCGCTGGACAAGGGCCTGGCCACGATCCGCAAGAACTACGAGAACACGCTGAACAAGGGCAAGCTGACGCCGGAGAAGTTTGCGCAGCGCCTGGCCCTGGTCAGCGGCACCCTCGATTACGCGGCCATCGCCGATGCCGACATCGTGATTGAGGCCGTGTTTGAAGACCTGGCGGTGAAGGAGGCTGTGTTCCGCCAGCTGGACGCGGTAATGAAGCCGGGCGCCATCCTGGCTTCCAACACGTCGACCCTCGACCTGGACCGGATCGCAGCTTTCACCAGGCGTCCGCAGGACGTGGTGGGAACCCATTTCTTCAGCCCCGCCAACGTGATGAAACTGCTGGAGGTGGTGCGCGGCAAGGAAACCGGCAAGGACGTGCTGGCCACCACCATGGCCTTGGCCAAAAAGCTGAAAAAGACTGGCGTGGTGTCGGGTGTCTGCGACGGCTTTATCGGCAACCGGATGATCGAGCAGTATTTCCGCCAGGCCGGTTTCCTGCTGGAAGAGGGGGCGACACCGGAGCAGGTCGACAAAGCCATTGAAAAGTTCGGCTTCCCGATGGGGCCGTTCCGGATGAGCGACCTGGCCGGCAATGATATTGGCTGGTACATCCGCAAACGCCGCTATGTGGAGAAGCCGGAAGTGGTTTATTCCCGGACTGCCGACCTGCTGTGCGAGATGGGCCGCTTTGGCCAGAAGACGCATGCCGGCTGGTACGACTATAAGGAAGGGGACCGCAAAGCGTATCCAAGCCCGGTGGTGAACGAAATGATTGCCAGCCATGCGAAGCAGCTGGGCGTCGCGCAGCGTGCGGTGGGCGAGCAGGAGATCGTGGAGCGGCTGGTATATGCACTGGTGAACGAAGGCGCGCTGATCCTGGAGGAAGGCATTGCCTTGCGTGCCTCCGACATTGATATGGTGTACCTGACCGGCTACGGCTTCCCGCTCCATCGCGGCGGCCCGATGTTCTATGCCGACACCGTAGGCTTGGCGCATGTTTTACGTGCGATGGAAACCTTCGCCCAAGGCCGCCATGGCGAGGCCTGGCGCCCGGCCGCATTGCTGGCGCGCCTGGCGGCGGAGGGCAAGGGCTTCAATAGTTGAGGCGAAACTTTTTTACAAAGTTATCGTTCTATCCATGCTAGATTAGGGATTCCATCAACCGTTAGGAAAACGATAATGAGCAAAGCCTTGATCGCAGCCGGATTCTGCCTGCTGATTGCCGGCTGCGCCACCGAGCCTGAAGCCAGCAATGCCGGTGCGCCACAGCCTGCCCAGCAACAAGCAGCGGAGAAAGAGGAGCGTTACGAAATCACCGGCTCGCACTTGCGCCGCAAGCGCCAGACGGACAACATGACGGTGGCCGACCGCGAGGCGCTGGAGCGCCAGGGGCGCCCGGCTGCCAATATCACGCTGCCGCCTGCGGGCGGACGCTGATCAGGCGATGCGCTTGCGCATGCGCGACAACGGTATCGACACGTTGCCGGGCAGGGTGAGCGCAAAGTCTTCCAGCACCTCGAAGCCGCAGGCCCGGTAAAGCGGGACCCCAGGCATCGTCGCCGCCAGTTCCAGTGTTTTGAAGCCGGCGCGCGCAGCTTCCTGTTCGCAGTGCTCCATCAGCCTGCGCCCCAGGCCCTGGCGAGGTACGGCAGGGTCGACAAAAAAGGCACGGATGCGTGCCGCTTGCGTGGCCGGGTCGAGCAAAGGATCGGGGCCGCTTTTATGCTGGTCGCCGCCGAACAGGGTGGCGCGCTTGCTCCAGCCGCCGCAGGCCAGCAGCCTGCCTTCATGTTCCAGTACGAAGTAGGTGCCGTCCTGCACCAGTTGCGAATCGACGCCGAACACGTAGCGCGTTACCGCCGCCGCCTGTTCCTCGCTATAAAAGCCTTTGCTAAGCTCAATGCCGGAGCGCCGGATCAAGTCTTCCATGGCTGCGGTATCGGCCGGGAGGGCGGGGCGGAGGGTGGCTGGATTTGGCATTTGGAAATGGTATCATGGGGCATGACACAGGGAGGAACCATGCGCAAGTTTGCTGCTGCCGTCTTCGCCTTGCTCTGCTGCTTGCCGGCCGCCGCGCGTGACCTGCTGGTAATCGGCACCCATTTCGAACGCGTCTATGAACGTGGCCAGGAAGGCGAAATCGTCGGCTTCGGGCCCGAAATCGTGCGCCTGATCGCCCAGCGCCTGGGCCATCGGCCGGTCTTCGAGCTGTACCCCTGGGCGCGCGCCCAGGCCCTGGTGGCGCAAGGCAAGGCCGATATCCTGGTCGGACCCTACAAGACTTTCGAACGCCAGCAGATCATCGCTTTTTCCAGACTGCCGTTCTACCAGGACCAGATGGTGTTCTACGTGCGCAAAGGTTCTGGCCTGGAGTGGAATGGCGACTTTACTGCGCTCGCAGACCGCCGCATCGCCATCGTCAATGGCTGGGCCTACGGCGCGGCTTTCGACAAGGCACGGCCGCAGCTGCGCCTCGATATCGTCAACAGCGTGGACAGCGGGCTGAAAATGCTGGCGGCGCAACATGCGCAGATGTTCGCCAGCAATCGGCGCAATACGGAGCCGGTGCTGGGCCGGCTTGGCCTGTCGGGCCAGCTGGCCATGCTGCCGCAGGTGATCGAGGTGCAGGACGGCTACTTCGGCTTTCCCAAACGCCCCGCGTCGGACGCGCTGCGCAAGGAGTTCGATGCCGAGTTCCAGCGCATGGTCGATAGCGGGGAGCTCAAACGCCTGGGGCAGCGGCACGAAGTCAATGTGCCGCCGCAGTAATGCTTAGCGGCGTTCCGGCGTCAGGACCGTCGGCAGTGCTTTGGGCAGCGTCGCCGGATAGTCGCGGCTGAAATGCAGGCCGCGGCTTTCGCGCCGTTGCAGCGCGCTATTGACGATCAGTGAGGCGACTTCCACCAGGTTGCGCAATTCCAGCAGGTCGCTGGTGATGCGGAAGTGGCGGTAGTACTCGTCGATCTCTTCTTTCAGCAGGGCGATGCGGTGCTGGGCGCGCTCCAGGCGCTTGGTGGTGCGCACGATGCCCACATAGTTCCACATGAAGCGGCGCAGCTCGTCCCAGTTGTGGGCGATCACCACTTCCTCGTCCGCATCGGTGACACGGCTCTCGTCCCAATCCGGCAGGTAGGGCGTGCCTTCCTTGTCCTGGGCCAGGATGTCCTGGGCACAGGCGCGGCCGATCACCACGCACTCCAGCAGCGAATTCGATGCCAGGCGGTTGGCGCCGTGCAGGCCGGTGCAGGCGGTCTCGCCGACCGCGTACAGGCCCGGCAGATCGGTACGGCCGAACAGGTCGGTCACCACGCCACCGCAGGTGTAGTGGGCGGCCGGCACGATCGGGATAGGCTGCTTGGTGATATCGATGCCCAGTTCCAGGCAGCGCGCGTAAATGGTCGGGAAGTGCGAAATCAGGAAATCGGCCGGCTTGTGGCTGATATCCAGGTGCACGTAATCCAGGCCGCGCTTCTTGATCTCGAAGTCGATCGCGCGTGCGACCACGTCGCGCGGCGCCAGTTCGGCGCGCTCGTCGTGCGCCAGCATGAAGCGCTGGCCAGCCGAGGCGCCCGCTTCGGGCGGCAGCTTGAGCAGGCCGCCTTCGCCGCGGATCGCTTCCGTGATGAGGAAGGACTTGGCATACGGGTGGTACAGGCAGGTCGGATGGAACTGGATGAACTCCATGTTCGAGACGCGGCAGCCGGCGCGCCACGCCATGGCGATGCCGTCGCCGCTGGCGGTGTCCGGATTGGTCGTGTACAGGTACACCTTGCCGGCGCCGCCGGTGGCCATCACCGTATGCTCGGCGGCCATGGTGTGCACCTGGCCGGTCTGCACATCCTGCACGTACAGGCCGTGGCAGCGCGGCTGCGCGTTGGCCGGGCGCGGTCCCAGCTTGTCGGTGGTGATCACGTCGATCGCGCAATGGTGCTCGAACAGCGTGATGTTCGGATGGGCGCGTACTTTCTCCTCCAGCGTGACCTGCACCGCATGGCCGGTGGCATCGGCGGCGTGGATGATACGGCGCTGGCTATGGCCGCCTTCACGCGTCAGGTGGAAGCCCAGTTCCGCATTCTCATCACGGGTAAAGGGCACGCCGAGGCCGATCAGCCACTCGATGGCTTCGCGCCCGTGCTCCACGATGAAGCGGGTGGCGCCTTCGTCGCATAAGCCGCCGCCGGCCACCAGGGTGTCGGAAATATGCTGTTCATGGCTGTCGCCCGAGTCGAGGACGGCCGCAATGCCGCCCTGGGCCCAGTTGCTGGCGCCGTCCAGCAGGGCGCGCTTGGAGATGATGGCAACTTTGCGGCTTTCCGCCAGGTGCAGTGCTACAGAGAGGCCGGCCAAGCCGCTGCCGACGATCGCTACATCGAATTTCATGGTGTTTCGGGCTGTCTTTTTCGCGAAATAAGCAACAATATAAACTATTTGCCGTTGAGCTGCCTCAAAAGCCCCACTGCCAGCATGCTGCATGATGGGCCCATGACCAAGAAAAAACTGCTCGTGGTGGAGGACGACCTGGGCCTGCAGAAGCAGTTGCGGTGGGCCCTGGATGCGTACGAGGTGGTGTTTGCGGCCAACCGCGACGCCGCGCTCGGTCAGCTGCGGCGCCACCAGCCGGCGGTGGTGACCATGGACCTGGGCCTGCCGCCGGAACCCGATAGTGCCAGCGAAGGCTTGCTGCTGCTGCAGCAGATGCTGGCGATTGCCGCCGACACCAAGGTGATCGTCCTGTCGGGCAACCAGGACCGCGAAAACGTGCTCAAGGCCATGGCGCTCGGCGCTTACGACTTCCACCAGAAGCCTCTGGACGGCGACATGCTATGCCTGATGGTGGAGCGCGCCTTCTTCCTGCATGGGGTGCAGCAGGAGAACCGGCGCATGCTGCAGACAGAGTCCGATTCGCCGCTGGCGGGCCTGGTCACGCGCGATCCCGGCATGCTGCGCGTGTGCCGCAGCATCGAGAAGGTCGCGCCGAGTTCGGCCACGGTGATGCTGATGGGCGCTTCCGGCTGCGGCAAGGAGCTGCTGGCGCGCGGCCTGCACCAGTTAAGCAGCCGCCACGACAAGCGCATGGTGGCCATCAACTGCGCGGCGATCCCCGAGCACCTGCTGGAGAGCGAATTGTTCGGCTATGAGAAGGGCGCCTTTACCGGTGCGGAGCGGCAAACGCTGGGCAAGATTGAACTGGCGGCGGGCGGCACGTTCTTCCTGGACGAGATTGGCGATATGGCCCTGCCGTTGCAGGCCAAGATGCTGCGCTTCCTGCAGGAGCGGGTGATCGAGCGCCTGGGCGGGCGCAGTGAGATCGCGGTCGATGTGCGGATCGTCTGCGCCACCCACCGCAACCTGAAGGCCATGGTGGATGAGGGCCGTTTCCGCGAAGACCTGTTCTACCGTTTGAGCGAGATCGTGCTGGTGGTGCCGCCGCTGCGCGAGCGGGTCGGCGATGCGCTCCTGCTGGCCCAGCACTTCCGCCACCGCTTCCTGCAGGCCGAGGGGCGGCCCGCTATGCCTTTCCATCCCGAAGCCCTGGCGGCGATCGAATCCTACGGCTGGCCCGGCAATGTGCGCGAAATCGAGAACTGCATCAAGCGCGCCGTCATCATGAGCGACGGCCCGCATATCACGCGGGAGGACCTGGGTTTGCCGCCAGGCGCGCCGCAGGCCGAAAGCATCGACCTGCGCGAGGCGCGCAACGCTGCCGAATACAGGGTCATGGTCAAGGCGCTCGCGCGCACGGGCGGCAACATAGCGCGCGCTTCCGAGCTGCTTGGCGTCAGCCGCCCGACTTTGTATGACCTAATGAGCCACCACGGGATCAAGTGATTCCGGCTCGCGCCATGCGCGCGCGGCTTTCAGTTTCTCGCGCAGTCCCGGCAAGGGAAATCCCAGCCCATAGGCCTTATGCGCAGCTTCCAGCGCCTGCGGGAAGTCCTTCAGGCGCACGCGCGCCAGCCCCAGGTTATACCAGGCGGCGGCATGGCCAGGCCGCAGGGCGACGGCGCCTTCCAGCTGCGCCACGGCGTCCGTGTCGCGCCGCAGCGACAGCAGGTAGGCACCGTACAGCGCGCGCGCCGCGCCGTCCTCTGGCGCGAATGCAATCGCGCGCTGGAAGTAGCACTCGACCGGGAAGCGCGCCGCCGGTACCTGCTCTTTGCGCAGGCGCTGCGCCAGCCGCGCCATGGCGGACAAGGCGCGCGGATGGTTGGGGAAGTGTTCCAGTGTGTAGCTGATATCGCCGCCCAGCGGGCCTGACTGGCCGCGCTGCAAGGCTTCGACCTGCGGCGCAAAGTGGAAGGTTTCGACCACCGCCAGGCCGCGCGCATCGTCCGCATTGTAGTAGTCGCCGCCGGTCGTGCCTTTGGTGTAGGGCGGGCAGTCGGCCGCCAGCGCGGCTAGGATCAACAGGTAGCTGGGCATGTGGGGAATTCCTTCTGCTCAAGGGCGGCGGTATCGAATACCAACTTCGGGCAAGAGGCTGCGCTGCAAGACAGGTGGACGTAAGGCGGGCGGCTGGCCAGCATCAGCTGCCAGCGTCCGGCAGTAATGAAACTGGCGCTCCCCAGCAGCACTGTGCCGATGCGCCGGTGCGCGCGCAGCGATGCCGGGTTGAAGGCCGAAATACGGCTGCAGCTCCAGCGGATGCCGCGCGCGCGCATGCGCAGGTGGGCTTCGTCCCACAGGCGGCAGAACGCCGTGCCCAAACGCAGCTGCGGCTGTACGAACACGTCATAGTCCCAGCATGAAGCAGGGGAGGGCAGGCAATAGCGGGCGCGCACCTCGTCCTCCTGGTAGGCGCCCAGCTGGTACCACAGGATGCCGGCCAGCTCCTGGCCTTTCCAGGCCGCGATGCTGCAGCCGCCCTGGCGGAAGCGCGCCGCCACCACATGCACGGGGCGCGGATAAGCCGGCGGAAGTTCGTCCAGCGACATCAGGCCGCGCACCACAATGCTGCCGGCCGTGCGCCGCATCGCCTGCGGCGCCACACGCTGCGCGAGGAACAGGTAGCGCTGCAGGCTGCAGCCAATCAGGCCCAGCGCGCGCGCCAGCACATACCAGGCCGTGTTCACGGCACCCAGTTCGGCGGCGGTTTGGCGGAAGCGCGTCAGCATGCAGCCATTACAGCAAAGCCGCCGCGCCGCCTCTTTGCGTTTGCGCAAGTGCAGGTGCTGCAGCCTTGCATAGACTGGGCCTTCCAAGGAGGAAATCATGCTGACTGTGCTGATGGCCACATTCAACGGCGTCCAGACTTTGCCGAAAGTGCTGGAGGCATACACCCAGCTGCAAAGCCCGGAGGAGGGGTGGCGCTTGCTGGTGGTGGACAATGGCAGCGACGACGGCACGCGCGAACTGCTGATGTCCTACGCTGGCAAGCTGCCCCTGCATTACGCCTTTGAACCGAAGCGCGGCAAGAATGCCGCCCTGAACCACGGACTGGCGCTGGCAATGAAGGGACCGGAAACGCGCCTGTTCGTCTTCACCGACGACGACGCCACGCCCGACCCGGACTGGCTCGTGCGTTATGCCGAAGTGGCGAGCAACCGCCGCGACTACGCCATCTTCGGCGGCAGTATCGTGCCCGACTGGAGCCAGGCGCCGCCGGAATGGCTGCTGCGGCTGGTGCCCTGCGGCCTGACCTATGGCCTGACCGACCCGGAACTGCCGGAAGGGCCAGTCTACGCGGGCCTGGTGTGGGGCGCCAATATGGCGGTGCGCGGCGAGGTATTCAGCCAGGGCTTCCGCTTCGACGAGACGATGGGGCCCGCCTCCGGCGACTACGCGATGGGCGGCGAGGTCAGTTTCACTCGCCTGCTCGATGGCGCCGGCTACCAGTCATGGTTCTGCCCCGCGGCACGCGTGGCGCACTTCATCCGTCCGGCGCAGTTGCGCGCGGACTGGATCATCGGGCGGGCGCGCCGGTACGGACGCGGCGCGTGCCGCCTGGCGAAGCCGGGCCAGTTCCCCGAGCTGTTCGGCGCACCGCGCTGGATGCTGCGCAAATACGTCGAGGAGCTGTTCGGGCTGGGTGCGGCGCTTCTCCTGCGCCAGCCGGAGCGCGCCTTCCAGCGGCGCTGGGAGCTGGCCTACCTGGGCGGCTATATCCGCGAAGCGGCGGCGTCGGCACGCCTGCCTTCCGCCCCACGCATCCTGATCACCAGCTATTCCGGCGAGCTGGGCGGCATGGAGCTGCGCATGCTCGATGAAGCGCGTTTCCTGAAGCGGCAGGGCTACGATTGTGTGCTGGCAGCGCCTCGCTTCGCCGGCGATGAACGCTGGCGGCAATCGGCGCAGGACGAATGCGTTGAAGTGACGGAGCTGAGTGTTCCTCCGCTGCTGGAGGAATGGCCCTGGCGCCGCACCAACCGCTTGCGCGCGCTGGCATTCGCGGCGCCCGCACTGCGCCGGCAGAAGGCGGACCTGGTGCACATTGCCTTCTGCTGGACTCTGTATGGCGCCAGCGCGCTGTGGCTGGCGCAGCGCTGCGGCATCCCGACGGTGATCAGCGTGCACAACGCTTTCCCGCCAGTGGAATTCAACGACTGGCAACGCGAGCTGCTGCAACGGGCCATGGCGAACGTCAAAGGCGTGTATGGCGTTTCCGATTCGGCCATGAAGCGCTTCCTGGCCCTGTACCAGCAATGGTTGCCGCGCGAAGCACGGCTGGCGGTGATACCCAACTGCGTCGACACCAGGCGCTTCCAGCCGTCCGAAAGGCGGCGCTCCGCCGCGCGCCAGCAATGGGGCATCGGCCCGGATGATGAGGTAATCGGATCGGTTGCGCGCCTGTCGGTCCAGAAGCGGCCGGACCTGCTGTTGGCGATCTTTGCCCAGCTGGCGCCCCTGCGGCCGCGCCTGAAACTGCTGCTGGTTGGCACCGGCCCGCTGGAGTCTTCGCTGCGCGACATGGCGAAGCGCCAGCGCCTGTCGCGGCGGGTGATCTTCACCGGCTTCCAGGCCCAGGTGGAGAGCGTGATTCCCGCCATGGACCTGCATTTGCTCGTCAGCCGGCGCGAGGGATTCGGCATCGCCACCATTGAAGCCATGGCCTGCGGTGTGCCGGCGCTGGCAACGCGCGTCCCGGGCAGCGAAGACATCCTGCAGGACAGCGCGGGCGGCTTGCTGCTGCCGCCGGGCGACATTGATGCCGCCGTGCGCACCATTACGGAACTGCTCGAGAACAGGGACAGGCGGGAGGAAATGGGCCGGCGCGGGCGCGCCGAAGTCGAATCGCGCTATGCGGTGCCTGTCGTCAGCGCCCAGGTTGAAGCCTTTTATAGCGGCCTGGTTTGACATGCCCGGCCTGGCGCGGAACTTCGCCTACGGTTTCGCCGAGAAGTACCTCCTGGTGCTGCTCGCCCTGGCCGGCTCCATGCTGCTGGCGCGCCTGTTGTCGCCGGCCGAGCTGGGTGTGTTTGCAATCGCATCGGTGCTGACCGGCCTGGCCCAGGTGTTCCGCGACCTGGGTACCGGGCAGCTGCTGGTGCTGCAGCCGGTCCTGGGCCAGCGCGAGCAGCGCGCCTTGCTCACGCTAGCCATCCTGACCGGTTGGGCGCTGGCGGCCTTGCTGGCGGCGCTCGCGACGCCGCTGGCGCGCTTCTACCGCCAGCCGGTGCTGGCCGAGGTGCTGTACATCCTCGCCCTGAACTTCCTGCTGGTGCCGTTTTCGTCGCAGGTCACGGCCCTGCTGCGGCGGGAAATGCGCGCCGCTTCGCTGTTCCGGATCAGCGCCTGTTACGGTGTCACCCAGTTCATTGCCACCGTGGGCCTGGCCGCAGCGGGGCTTGGGCCGTGCGCGCTGGCCTGGGGCAGTTTTGCGGCGACCAGCGCGGGTTGTGGCGCAGCGCTCCTGCTGCGCCCTTCCGGCATGGCGTTCCGGCCTGCCTTAAGCGGCGTTTGGGGCCTGGTGCGTCCGGGCGGGCTGGCGGTAAGCGGCAATGCCATCGACGAAGTCGGCGTGGTGGCGCCCGACCTGGTGGCGGGCAAGCTGCTGGGTGCGGAGGAGGTGGCGTTGCTGGGCAAGGCGCAATCGGTACTGTCCTTGTTCAACCAGGCCATAACCAGTGCCGTGTCGCCAGTCGTCTTCCCCCTGTTTGCGCGCCATGCGCGGGAGGGAAATGACCCGGTGCAGACCTATGTGAATGCTGCGGCGTGCATCACCGCCTTGTCCTGGCCCTTCTTCCTGCTGGCCGGCCTGTTTGCTGCGCAGCTGGTGCACTTGTTGTACGGACCTCAATGGCAAGGCAGCGTACCTTTGATCAGGATCATGTGTGGCGCGGCTGCACTGTATAGCATGTTCAGTATGGTGCGCTACCTGCTGCTGGCGACCGGGCATATCGGCGCCCAGGCGCGCCTGGATGCGGTGGCCGTCGGCGGTCGATTGCTGATGCTGCTGCCGGCAGGCATGGCGGGCTTGCATTGGATGGCTGCCGCCGTGGCCCTGAGCCTGGCCTTCCGCAGCTGGCTTGTGCTGCGCATCCTCAAGCGCCTTTACCGGGTGCAGGCGGCGGCGTTGTTCTGGCAGATGCGGAAAAGTGCGGTGGTTGCCTGCGCTGCGCTGGTGCCAGCCTCGCTGGCGTATGCGCTGGCGGGCGGCGACGCTGGCGGACTGCCCATGCTGTTGACAGGGAGCGCCTCCGCCGCTGTCGGCTGGGCGCTGGCGCTCTGGCTGCAACAGCATCCCCTGGCGGCGTTTGTACGCACTAGTGTCCTGCAGCGATGAGCGGAGGTTGGCATGCGCGTCGGTATCCTGTCCTACCCAATGCTGTTCCAGCGCGAAGGCGGCCTGCAGGTGCAGGTGCGCGAGACCATCGCGGCACTGAACCACATCGACCCGTCCATGTCGGCGGAGCTGGTCGATCCGGCGCGCCAGCGGCTCGCCGAGTTCGACCTGATCCATGTCTTCTCCGCGTTCAACGGCAACGTGCGCGTGGTCGAGGCGGCGGTCGACCTGGGCGTGCCGGTGGTGCTGTCGCCCCTGGTCTCGCCCAGCTGGAGCCGCAACGCAGGCTTTCGCGCACGGGTCGCCGATCGCCTGGCCGGGCGCATTTCCGCCTATAACCTGCAGACCAGCTATGCCCAGACCAAGCGCGCGCTCCAGCTGGCGGACCTGGTGATAGCGCTGGGCGACGCCGAGCGTGACGCGATTATCAGCGGCTTCCTGACCGAGCGCAGCAAGATCCGCGTGTTCCCGAACGGCATCAGCCGCCAGTTCTTCACCGCGAAGGCGGAACTGTTCCGCCACCGCACCGGCATTGTCGGGCCGTTTGTGCTGTGTGTGGGCGCGGTGTCGCCGTACAAGAACCAGCTCGGCCTGGCGCACGCGCTGGAGGGCAGCGAACTGCCGCTGGTGCTGATTGGCCCCGTGGCGCGCGACGACCACGCCTACCTGCAAAGCGTGCTGAAATCGCCCTGGGCGCGCTGGATCGGCGCGCTCGACCACGAAGACCCGCTGCTGGCCAGCGCGTTTGCCGCCGCCTCGGTGGTGGCTTTGCCCAGCCAGGGCGAGATTTTCCCCTTGTCGGTGCTGGAGGCGCTGGCGGCGGGTACGCCGGTGGTCATGACCCAGGACAGCGCTTTGCATCTCGATGGCGCGGAAAGCATGCTGCGGAAGGTGGCGTGGAACGATGCCAGGAGCCAGCGCGAAGCCATCGTCGACCTGGCGGCGCGGCCGCCGGAGCGGGCAAGCGTGCAGGCGATGGTCGAACAGTTCACCTGGCAGCGTGTGGCGGCCCAGGTGGCAGGCTGCTACCGCGAGCTGGTGCCGGAGGCGCAAGGTGCTGTTTAACTCCTTCGCCTTCATCTTCCTGTTCCTGCCGCTCGCGCTGGCCGGCTACCAGCTGCTGCGCCGCCATGGGGTGCTGTGGCTGGCGCTATGTTCGCTGTTCTTTTACGCCTGGTGGGACTGGCGCTTCCTGCCGCTGCTGCTGTTTTCGATCTGCCTCAACTTCGCCGCGGGCCACGCCATCTGCACCCTGCAAGGAAGGCAGCGGAGCGTGGCGTTCTACGGCGCGCTGGCGGTTAACCTGGGCCTGCTGGCCTGGTTCAAATACGCCGCATTCCTGTTCGGGATTGATCCCGGTTTGCCGCTGCCTATCGGGATCTCCTTCTTCACCTTCACCCAGCTCGCCTTCTTGGTGGACTGCTGGCACGGCAGGGCGCGCGAGGCGCGCTTTGGTCCCTATGTGCTGTTCGTGAGCTATTTCCCGCACCTTGTCGCGGGTCCGGTCCTGCACCACGCCGAGATGATGCCCCAGTTCCGCGACGGGCAAGCCCTGCGCGCTGCGGACATGGCGCAAGGCCTCACCATCTTCGCCATCGGCCTGGCGAAGAAAGTGCTGGTCGCCGATAACCTGGCGCCGCTCGCCAACCCGGTGTTCGCGGCCGGGGCTTCGCCGCAGCTGCTCGATGCCTGGATCGGCACCATGGCCTACAGCATGCAGCTGTACTTCGATTTTTCAGGCTACTCGGACATGGCGATAGGCCTGTCGCTGCTGTTCGGCGTGCGCCTGCCGGAAAACTTCAACTCACCCTACCAGGCATGCAACATCGCCGATTTCTGGCGCCGCTGGCACATGACCTTGTCGCGCTTCCTGCGCGACTACCTGTACATCCCGTTGGGCGGCAATCGCCATGGCCATTGGTCCCGGCAGCGCAACCTGATGCTGACCATGGTGCTGGGCGGCGCCTGGCATGGGGCCGGCTGGACCTTCCTCGCCTGGGGCGGCCTGCACGGCCTGTTCCTGATCGTGCACCAGTACTTTGCCGGCGGACCGGCGCGCTGGTGGGGGCGGCCGCTGACCTTCCTCGCTGTGCTGCTGGCCTGGGTGCCCTTCCGCGCGCCCGATATGGCGGCGGCGCTCGATATCTGGAGCGGCATGGCGGGCCTGCACGGGCTGGGACTGCCGCGCGGGCTCGGTGGCCCAGGCCTGCAATGGGTCGACGCGGGCGGCGTCGGCCTGCCGCTGCTGGCGGCCGCCGCCTTGCTGGCCTGGTTCGCCCCCAACACGCGCCAGCTGATGGAACGCAGCTGGCGCGCCTCGCTGCCGCATGCCGGCAGCGTCGCCGCCTTGCTCCTGGCCTGCATCTTCAGCATGAACCGGCCCAGCGAATTCCTCTACTTCCAGTTCTGAAATGAAAACCTATCTCGCCATTGCGGCCGGCCTTCCCATCGTGCTGGTGGGTGCCGTGGCCGGCACCAACTACCTGCTCGACCCTTACCTGATCCACCAATGGGACTCGCCGCAGGTGCAGCGCCTGCGCCAGCCGGTGGAGAAGCTCAACGCCTGGGGCAAGACCTATGCGATTGCGGTGTACCGCCCCGACACCATTTACCTCGGCAACTCGCGTACGGAACTGGGACTGGCCGTGCCGCCCGGGAGCAAGGCGCGCGTGTTCAATGCCGCCTTGTCCGGTTCGACCCTGGGCGATGCGCTACGCATGCTGGGCCATGCGCGGCAGGCGGCGCCGGTGCGCCGCGTCATCTGGGGCCTGGATGCGCCGTCATTCACGCTGAGCCAGGGCAATGGCGAGCTGGAAGCTGGCTTGCTTGCGCGCGACGGCAGCTACCTGGCGCGGCGCCGCCTGCTGGACTTGCAGCGGGCGGTCAGCATCGACATGACGCGCGAATCGCTGGACATGCTGCGCGGCCGGAACGAGGCGGTGTGCCACGCCAGTCTTGCCAGGTACGGCCAGCGCGACGGCGTCTGCATGCGGCACCGTATTGCCGGTTGGGGCGGGACCGGCGCCGTGGTCAATGCCCGTACCCGCGAGTTCCTGCGCGGCGAAGGCCCGTCGGACAGCGCGTTGCCGGCCCTGGAAGGCGCCATCCGAAATGCGTGCGGGGTGCAATGGCGGCTGTATGTCAACCCCACCCACGCCATGACCATCGACGTCCTGTACTGGGCCGGGAAGGGCGGGCAGTATGAAGCCTGGCTCACCGCCCTGGCCGGGGTGGGCCAGCGCCTGCGCGCTGCCGGCTGCGACGTGCGCATCTATGACTTTTCAGGCTTTAACAGCGTGACCAGCGAATCGATTCCGCGCACAGGGGACACTTCGGATATGCGCAATTACTGGGAAACCTCACACTACCGCGAACATATCGGCGATGCCATCCTCGCCAGGCTGGACGGCGGCCCGCTGGCCGCGGACGGCTTCGGTCGCGAGCTGCAGCCGGCCGGCATGGCGCAGCATATCGCCGCCCTGCGCGCAGCGCGCACGGCCTACCTGAATGCGCACCCGTACGAGGCGGGACGGGCGGTGCGTATTGCCCGCGATCATGCCGCAGGTTTGTAGCGCAGGGCAGCGGCGCCTTTCTCGCACGGCAGCGATGCGCACTCCAGCTCCGGGAACTCGCGGGCCCAGCGTTCAAGGGCGGCCCGCTCGCCGGGGCGCCCGGCATCGTCGAGGAAGACCATGGCGCCGGCGGAAAGGCGGGGGAACAGCACCGGGCCGGCCGGATAACGCGCGGCCTCGGCCACGGACTGCGGCGGCCCGTCGATCACGAGCATGTCGATCGCCATGCCCGGCGGCAGCGCCGCGCTGTCGTACCACGGCTGGCTGCTGGCGCCGAAGCACTGCGGCGTCAGCGGCGCGTCGATGACGGCGGCCCAGGCGGCCAGCCCGTGCTGTTCCAGCAGGCGGCGCGTGCGGCGCGCATAGACGGGGTCGTGCTCCAGGCTGTACACCTTGCCGGCGCCATTCAGCTGCATGCAGCGCGCCAGTACCAGGGTCGAGATGCCGCTGCTGCATTCGACCACGCAGCGCGGCTTCTCATCCAGGGCATGCGCCGCCAGCTCCTGCAGGAAATCCGGCGAGGCGGCCCAGCCGCGCGTCCACGGCAGCGCGCGCCGCAGGCCGAGGCTGATGTACAGCCCTTGCAGCGCTTCCAGCTGGCGAAACAGCACCGCCTGGCCCTGGCGCGTATCGTCGCGCAGGGCATGGACCAGCAAGTGCATATGCCTGACCTTGTGCAGGATGTAGGCGCACAGGAGCAGCAAGGCTGCGATCGCGACGCCGTCCATCATTCGTAGTAGCCGTAGTAGTCGGCGCCGCTGAAGGCGCGCGACTTGTTATAGACCAGGCTCAGGTTGCGGCAATGCTCGATACGGGCCAGGGCGTCGCGCACGGCAGCCTGGGTGGTGGTCTCGGCTTCCACCACCATCACCACCTGGCCCATTTGCGACACCAGCACACTGGCTTCGGTCGTCAGCAACAGCGGCGGGGAGTCAAAAATGATGATGCGGTCGGGATAGCGGTTGGCCAGCTCTTCCAGCAGGCGGCTCATGTTGCGGCTGGCCAGCAATTCCGTCGCATGGCGGCTGGCGGGGCCGGCCGGCAGCAAGGTCAGCGATGGCACATTGGTGCGCAGGATGACGTCCGATAGTTCCACGCTGCCATCAAGCAGCACATCCATCAGGCCGCGCTCGGCCTGCAGGCCCAGCACCTTCAGCACCGACGGACGGGCCACATCCGCATCGACCAGCAGGGCGCGCGCATCCTTCTCCATCGAGATGCTCATGGCCAGGTTGATGGCGCAGAAGGTTTTGCCTTCGCCCGGCAAGGCGCTGGTGACCACGACCAGGTTGCCGTTCGGGATCGCCTTGGCCCCGCTGGCGCGCGCGTCGTTCAGCAGGTGGCGTTTGATGATGCGGAAGTCCTCCGCCACCGAAGTGCGGCCGCTTTCGTGCGTCACCATGCCGCGCTGGCGCATGCGCACCAGGTTGATGTCGACAAAGCCCTTCTCGACCGGGGGCGCCAGTTCCAACAAGCTGGGCGGCAGTTGCATGGTTCCCTCCGTTTAGCGGATTAGCAGGGTGTATGCCATGAGCCCGGCATAGCTCAGGAAGAGGCAGGCGCTGCCGGCGCCAAAGCCAATGCGGTCGCGCCAATGCTTGCGCTTCTCCTCTTCCGTCCAGTTCATGGCGATCGTGCCGAGCACGCGCAGGCCGGTGGCGGCGCGCAGTTCGGCCGGGCTGAGGAAAGTCGGGCGCAGTTCGGCCAGGCCGAGGGCGGCCGCGCAGCCGCCAACCAGGCCGAGCGCCATCGCGGCGCTATAATACAGGGCCCGGTTGGGACCGATGGGCCGTTGCGGCATGGTGGGTGGGTCGATGATCTTAAAGCTCATCATCTCCGTGGTCGTTGTCAGTTCTCCCGACAGCTTGGCCGCTTCGCGCCGCGCAATCAGCTTTTCGTAGTTTTCCTTGTTCACCTGGTAGTCGCGCGTCAGCTGGCCCAGCTGCGATTCCAGTTCGGGCACGGCATTGCGTTGTTCCTGCAGCCGGACCTGGCGTTCGCGCAGCGCTTCGACCCGGGCGCGCAGGGCCGCCACGCGCGCTTCCGCTTCGGCGAGCGCCACCTTCATTTGCTGGAACAGCGGGCTGTACTGGTGCGCCGCATCGCCCGCATCGGCCTGCTTCAAGCGGTCCTGGCGCCGCTTTTCCTCCAGCTGGCCAATCAGGCGCAGCGTGGAGACGACGTCCGGATGCTGGTCGGTGTATTGCAGCCGCAGGGTGTCAAGGTTCTTGTTCAGGCTGCTGATCCGGCTGTCGAGGTCGGACTGTTCGCCGGGCGTGCCGCCCGCCGCCAGCACTGGCTCGTCGCCGCCAAACTGCGCCTCGATTGCTTTGCGCGCCTGTTCCGCCTCGGCCAGCTCCAGTTGCGCATTGGCCAGCGTTTCGCTGGCCTGCAGCAGCTTGCCGCCGTAATCCTGGCCTTCGCGCGGCAGCAGGTAATTGTGTTTGAGCCGGAATTCCTTGACTGCGTTCTCCGCGCTGAGCAGCTTGTCCTCGTAGCCGCGCACCTGGTCGTCGATGAACTGGACCGCTTTCTCCGAGTCGCCCTTCTTGCCTTTGAAACTGCCTTCGACAAAGATCGCCAGCAGGGCCTGCACCACATCGCGCACCTGGCGCGGATTGGCATTGGTATAGGTGATGGTGTAGATATCGAAGGTGCCGGTCCCCTGGATGCGGATGGTTTTCAGCAGTTCGTTGACTTGCGCATCGACTTCGCGCGGCGTCACGGCTTTGACGTCGAGGTCGACCATGCGCAGCACGCGTTCCAGGTTCGGCCGGCTCAGCAGAGTGCGGCTCATGATCGACACTTGCTGCTCCACATTCGGCACGCTGGTCATGCCCACCATCAGCGGCTTGAGGATGCTTTGCGTATCGACGAAGACGCGCGCCGACGACTGGAACTCGTCCGGCAGCCAGTAGACTTTGGCCCAGCCCACCAGCACCAGTAGCCAGGCGGTAATGAACCCCACCCACCGGTGTTTCCAGATACCCTTCAAGCTGGATAGCAGTTGGCTGTAGAGGTGCTCCATGCGCAGATGCTCCATGTGGTCGGGCCTGGTGGTTTGATTATATGGGCGGGTTTCCTGTGCGCACGTGCAACCCGCCCGACCTTTGAGGCCCGTCAACAAAGGGCTTTATGCCTGGCGGCGGCGCATGGCCAGGGACATGGCCAGCATGCCGGCCGCCAGCACCACCATGGAGCCCGGCTCCGGCAGTTCCTGCTGCAGGGCATTGGCCAGCGTGTTGTGCTCGATCGTGATCTGGTAGGTGGTGCCGGCCAGCAGCAGCGGTGTGACGGCCAGGAAGGCTGCCGTGCCGGGGGCGTAGGTGGTGAGGCCGGGCGAGCCGTCGGTGCGGCTTACAGCGCTCAGGCCATTCAGCTCCGGCGGCGAATAGCTGAAGACCGAGGTATTGGTGGCCAGGTCAATGATATTGATGGACCACGACAGGCGGGCGTTGGCATTCGCGGTCGGACCGGAGCCGGCGGAGGCGAAGGCCTGGGTATACGGCGTGCCATCGAACGAGATGGTCATCGTATCGGCCGCGCCGAGCGTGAAGGCGAAGGTGGTCGAGGTACCGACATCCGAATTGCCGGAGGCGATCGCATTCAGTGCCGTCGACGCGTCGGCGCGGGTGCGCGCGTGGGCGCCGGCCGGGACGGCGCCGATGGTGATGGCGGCGCCCGTCAGGTCCTGGTCGGCGTAACCGAAGGTGCCTGGCACCGGAGGCGGGCTGGGGAAGGGCAGGAAATTGTTTTCCGGCAGCGCGGGGCAGGGCGCGCCGACGCACTGGTGCGGCACATTGGGCTGGATCCCGCTCAGGATGCCGAACGACTGCGCGCCATTGGCGAACACGCCGTTCAGGGAGGCCGTGGCGTGGGCATCGTTGGTGCCGGTCAGCACCGTGAAGTCAGCCGTGCTGTAGGCGGTGCCACCGGAATGCAGCAGGCGGAAATTGTTGATGTCGAGGATGGCCGACGCGAACGTGCTGGCCTGGGCGGGAACGCTGGCAAAGGTGGCGGCCAGGACGGTCGCCGTTGCCAACAGGTGCTTGCAGATCTTTTTCATGGCGGAATCTCCGTGGAATGCGGCGAGTTTGCCGGCATAGCCATACGAGCAGCATCCATGCCATGTGCCGTGGCCCGGGCGGCGGCCAGCCCGTGAAAAGAAATCCGACGCGTGCGGAACATCGGCCGGGTCGGGCTGTCCAAGCCGTATTCCGATAGGAGGACGCATCGTGGACCCAAACACTATTGTTTCCCTGTTGATCGATGAGCGGGCGCCGGACCAGCAATCCTTGCAGCCGCTGGATGAGCAGCTGTTCCACATCCGCTTGGCAAACTCGACTGGCCAGCGCGAGGCCGCCAGCGTGCTGCTGCAGAAGATGTACGGCTGGCGCGGCTATGACGTGGAGCCGTACGCCGCGCACCTGCCCAACCGCATCACGCTGGCCGCCGACAACCAGGGCGACACGGTGGCCACCATGTCGCTTTGCCTGGATGACGCACAGATCGGCCTGCCGGCCGATGAAAACTTTGGCGACATCCTGGGCGGCCTGCGCCAGCAGGGGCGCCGCCTGTGCGAGCCGGCCCGCCTGGCCATCGACCGCAATGTCAATATGCGCGTCTTTGCCGCACTGATCCACATTTCCTATGTGTATGCCCACAACCTGCACGGCTGCACCGACTATGTGATCGAGGTGAACCCGCGCCACGTCATGTTCTACAAGCGCATGCTGGGCTTCCATGAACTGGCGCCGGAGCGCCACTGCAACCGGGTCGGCGCCCCGGCCGTGCTGCTGCGCCTGGACCTGGACCATATGCGGGAGCAGATCGCACTGCATGGCGGCCGCATGGAGGCGGCCAAGGAGCGTTCCTTCTATCCCTACTTCTTTTCGCCAGCCGACGAGGCCGGTATCACCGTGCGCCTGCGCGAAGGAAGGAATTGACATGGTGGCGGCGCTTGACGAGGCGCTGGCCGCATGGCAGCTGCTGCTGGGCCCGGAACGCGTGCTGCAGCACGCCGACCAGCTGGCGCCTTACGCGGCCAGCACTTCGGCCCATCCGGTGTGGCCACTGGCCGTGCTGCGGCCCCTGTCCCATGCGGAGGTGGTTGGCGTGGTGCGCGCGGCGGCGGAATTCTCCATCCCGCTCTATCCCCTCAGTACCGGGCGCAACTGGGGCTATGGCGATGCCTGCCCGAGCGGTGCGGGGCAGGTGATCGTCGATCTGAGCGGCATGCGGCGCATTCTGCAACTGGATACCGAACTGGCCTATGCCGTACTGGAACCCGGCGTGACGCAGGTCCAGCTGGCGAACCACCTGGGCGCGCAGCAGGCGCCGGTCTGGATGGACTGCACCGGGGCCGGGCCCGATACCAGCCTGGTCGGCAACATCCTCGAGCGCGGCTTCGGCCACACGCCTTACGGCAACCGCATGCTGCACGTGGCGGGCATGCGTCTTGTGCTGGCCAGCGGCGAGACCCTGCAGACTGGTTTCGGCCACTTCAGCGCGGCCCGTACCACTTATCTCTACCCGTATGGCGTGGGACCCTGGCTCGACGGCCTGTTCACGCAATCGAATTTTGGCATCGTGACCAGCCTGGGACTGTGGCTGATGCCGCAAAGCGAGATGGTCAGCCACCTGGTGGCCAGCGTCGAACACTTTAACGGCATCGCGCCGGTGGTCGATGCGTTGCGG
Organism: Pseudoduganella sp.; assembly: GCF_041914865.1. Taxonomy (NCBI): domain Bacteria; kingdom Pseudomonadati; phylum Pseudomonadota; class Betaproteobacteria; order Burkholderiales; family Oxalobacteraceae; genus Pseudoduganella; species Pseudoduganella sp. Next base: position 23,228 of record NZ_JAYSCO010000006.1, read on the forward strand.
CCGCTGCGCATGGACGGAACCCTGCGCAGCGTGGTGCATATCGGGAATGATCTGCGGGTGCTGTCCGGTGGCATGGTCTTTCCCGCCGCCGAAGTGCCGCAAGGGCCGCCGCTGCCGGATGCCCTGCGCGAGCGCTTGCGCAGCGGTGCCGGGATTGGCGCCTGGACTGTCTCAGCGGCACTGTACGGACGCCCGGCGCAGGTGGCCGACGCGCGGCGTGCCCTGCGCCGTGCCATCGGCGGGCTGGCCCGCCTGCGCTTCATCGACGACCGGGCGCTGGACTGGGGCAGTGCGGCGGCGCGCCTGCTCGGGAGCGGGCGCGCCGGACAGCGCCTGGCGGCACAAGTGGACCTCGGCCGTTCGCTGCTGAACATGAACCGCGGGGTGCCGGACGGACGTTTCCTGGCCGGCGCCTACTGGCGCCGGCGCGGCGGCCTGCCGCCGGCCTTCCCGCAGGGCGCGGATCCGGCCCGCGACGGCTGCGGCATGATGTGGCTGGCGCCTGTGCTGCCGCTGCGCGGCGCCGAACTGCTGCACGTGATCGGCCTGGTGGCGCCGGTGTTTGCCGCGCAGCGCTTTGACCTGTTCACCACCTTCAGCATGATCAATGAGCGTACGCTCGGTGGCGTGCTGACCGTCTGTTTCGACCGGGAGGATGCGGACGAGACAGAACGGGCGCAGGCCTGTTATAGCGCGGCCTTCGAGCGCTTGCTGCGGGAAGGCTATATCCCGTACCGGGTCGGGCCGCAATCGATGGCGGCCCTGGATAACGGCGACGACAGCTACTGGCGCACCGTGGCCCGCATCAAGGCCGCGCTCGACCCCCAGCGCATCTTTGCCCCGGGCCGTTACGATGGCCGTTACGATGGCCGCTGACGGCGCCGCAAGCCAGACAGCAGGGCAAGGCCAAGCGGCAACAGCCAGGCGCTCGATGGCTGGGCCAGCGCCACCTGGGCGATAACCGGGTCGGACAGGCGGGTTACCCAGCCATTCTGGCCGAATGCCGACAGGGCCAGCAATTGCGTCATGGTGGTGGTGCCGTAGAAGTCGGCCCCGGCTTGTTGCGAACCGGAGCGGAAGTACTGGCAGGCGGCGCCGCTGACGCAGTTCGCCAGGTAGCTGCCATAGCCGGACGAGGGCGACGTCATGCCGTTCAAGTGCTGGTACAGCGTGATGTCCGGTCCGCTGGCGGCAGCCCCCAGCAGGCCGGACACAAACTCCCAGCGCATCAGCAGTTCGCCGTCGGTGATCCCGCCCAGGCGGTCAAAACCCTCACGCTGCGACGCCTTGATGCCGCCAAAACCAAAGCCCGGGTTGGTGCCGCCCACCAGTTTGTCCAGGTAGAAATCGAGGTGGATCTTGCCATCGCAGCCGAAGGCCGCATTGGTGCAACCGGTGCCCATCACCTGGTTGCCGAAGGTGCCGGGCCCGGCGATCGACATGGCGTCGCCGGCGCCGTACATCATGAAGGAAATGCTCTGGTTGTCCTGGCCGCTGTGCCAGAGCCGGTTGCCAGGGTTGCCCAGTTCGCTGATGCTGGTCATATAGCCGGCGGCAAAGCTGGCCTCGCGGATGCCGCTGGTGCCGCGGTCGCTGCTGCGCGCCAGGTAGCCGCTGTACTTGATTTCCACCATGCCCGGCGTCCGCAGGACGAACGGGGCGAGGGGCGTGGCGCGGGCCGCCCCGCTGAAGGCTAGCGAGGCCATCAGCGCGGCGGCGGCGTGGAGGAGGATCGTAGGCATGGCATGCTCCGGTGGTTGGATACCAGCCATGCTGCAAGGAACGGGCCAGCCCGGCAGCCCGGGCACGGCTGGCACGGGCGTAAAGGCGGCCGACGCCTCACAGCCGCGCCAGCAGGCTTTCCACCTCGGCGCGCTGGGGCAAACCCTGGATCGCCAGCAGCTGTTCGCACTGGCTGCGCGCGGCGCGCTTGTCGCCGCTGCGGAACAGTGCATGGGCATAGTGCAGGCGGATGTCGGCCGATGTCGGCGCCGTTTCCAGTGCCTTTTTCAGCAAGGGCAGGGCGCGCGCCGGCTTGCCGCTCTCGGTGAGGATCCAGGCCAAGGTATCGGCCACGGCGGGATTGGTGGGCGCCAGCTTGTAGGCCCGCTCCGCCGGCCGCAAGGCGTCCGGGTCTTTCAGCTGCAGCAGGGCCCAGGCCAGGTCGTTCAGGGCCAGCACATTCTCCGGATCGCGCTGCAGGATGCTTTCATACTCGCGCCGCGCGCCGGCATGGTCGCCCTGCTGCATCAGGTGGCTGGCGAAATAGAGGCGGGTCGGCTGGTCGGACGGCTGCCGGGCCAGCCAATCCTGCATGCGTTGCTGCGCGGCCTCCTTTTTGCCCGCCGCGTGCAGGGCCCGGTGCAGCGCAATCACCATGGGACCATTGCGCTGCAGGCCCAGGCCACGCTCATACACGGTCACGGCCTCGGCCAGCTTGCCTTCTTCCAGCAGCGCATCGCCTTCCAGCTTGAAGCCGATGGCGGCCGCCGGTTGGCGCTGCTGCGCCAGGCGCGCCAGTTTGCGCGCGTCCTCGAAATTGCGGCTATCGATCAGCAGCGCGCTGGCCAGCGCCAACGCATCTTCGCGGTTGGGCTCGACGGCGATGGCCTTGCGCGCCGCCTGCAGGGCGGCCGGCTTCTGTTGCAGGATCATGTGCTGGCGCGCAATCCGGACCTGCAGTTCGGCATTGGTGGATTGCAGCACGGCCAGCTTCTGCAAGGCATCGAGCGCCATCGCATGCTTGCCTGCGGCCGAGGCCGCTTGCGCCAGCAGGTCCAGCGCCGGCGCCTGGTTCGCCTGCTGGCCTTGCATGCGCTGCGCCAGCGCCAGCGCCTTGGCGGCGTCACCGCTGCGCAGGTACAGCGTGGCCAGCGCCTGGGCCGGCGCCATGGCATCCGGATGCGCCTTGGCGGCGCGTTCCAGCACGTCGATCGCGGCGGGCAGGCTGCCGACGCGCGCTTCCAGGCGCGCCAAGGCCATCAGCAACGGCAGGCTGTTGCGGTTGGCGGCCAGGGCGGCCTGGTAGCGCTGGCGCGCCTGCGGCACCTTCTTTTCTATCAGGTCGAGTTCGACCAGGTTGTCGAGCGCCGGCATGTGGCCCGGATCGATTTCCAGCGCCTTGCCAAAGGCCTGGCGCGCCCCGGCCAGGTCGCCGCTGACCAGGAACACGCCGCCCTTCAGGTTCTGGACGGCCGGATTGTCGCCCTGCGCCTCCATGCTGCGGATCTGTGCCATCGCCTTGTCGAAGTGGCGCCCGCGCAGGTGGGTCATGACCAGCAGCGCGCCGGCGCGCGACGCCGCGCCATCCTTGCGCGCCGCCAGTTCCAGCGCGTCGATGGCGCGTCCGTCCAGGCCCTGGTGCAGCAGGCTCAAGCCGCTGGCGGCGTTCAGCATGCTCGATTCCGGCGCCAGGCTGCTGGCCTGGCCGAACCAGCGCGCGGCCTGCTCGTGCTTGCCAAGGCGCATCGCCGCTTCACCGGCCAGCGCCATCAGGTCCACATCCTGCGAGCCGACCGCCAGCACCGGCTCCAGCAAGGCCAGCGCATCCTGGGCCTTGCCTTCGCGCAGGTCGCATTGCGCCTGCAGGCGGATGGCGTACGGCTCGTTGGGCATGGCCTGGCGATAACGCTGGACGTGGGCGCGGGCCGGGCTGACCGCCCCGATCGCCAGTTCAATGGTCGCGGCCAGCAGGTAGCTCGGCATGTGGCTTGGCGCGGCGCGCAGTACCAGCTGCACCTGTTCGAGGGCGGCTTTGTGCTTGCCATCGGCGAAATCCAGCAGGGCCTGGGCATACAGCACGACCGGGCTGCCCGGCTGCAGCTTGCGCGCCAGTGCCAGCTGCTGGCGCGCCAGTTCCGGTTTGCCCAGCTGCAGCTGGGTGGCGGCGATGTCGGCGTGGGCCTGCACATTTCCCGGTGCATGCGCCAGTATCATGCGGTAGGCCAGCAGGGCCGCCTCCGGCTTGCCGCCCGTGCGCAGCAGGTCGCCCTTGAAGCGCAGCGCTTCCACGTGCTGGGGAGCGGCCGCCAGGGCCCGTTCCACACTGGCCGAGGCGGCGTCGGCATCGCTGCGCAGCAGGGCGAGCCGGGCCTGTCCCAGATGCGCCTCGACCAGGCCCGCATCCTTGAGCAGGGCCTGGGCGTAAAGCTGTCCGGCATCGTCCAGTTTCCCCAACCCCATTTGCGCGTGTCCGCGCCAGGCGAGGATGGCGGGACTGGCCCCTTCCGCCTGCAGTTCGTCAAGCACGCCCTGGTGCGCCGCCTGGCCCAGCAGGGCACGCACCAGCGGCGGCAGCAGCTCCGCGCGGGGCTGACCGAGCGCCAGCGCACGCCGCAGCTCCTTCTCGGCGGAAGCGGCATCGCCCTGCGCCAGGTGCAATTCCCCCAGCAGGCGGCGCGCCGCACCGTGCCCGGGCTCCTGCTGCAGCAGGTTCTTCAGCTGGATGATGGCGGCACGGTCCTCGCCACGCTCGTGCGCCTGGCGCGCGTCGCGCAGCAAGTCTTCCGACGGCTTCATGCGCTGGCAGGCGACCAGGGCGACCAGGGCCAGCGCGGCCGCGACGGTGATTCGGTGAGACATGGCAATCTCCCAAGGCTGGTGAAGGTTCCAGCGTAGGGAGCTGACGGGGATGCTTGTTGATCGCGATCAAGAAAATGCGCGATCGCGGGCAGGGGACTTACTTGGCGTGGCGCGGCGTGGCCACTTGCATGTACAGCGGCCAGGTGCCTTCGGCCGTGGTATTCGAGACGGTGGAGTTGGCGCGGTAGCGGCTGGCCAGGAACTCGGCCGACACGGCGTCACCGGCGCGCGCCGCCTTTTCCAGCAGGCGGATCGCTTCCGAGTGCTTGCTGGCGTTCTGGCTGTACAGCAGGCCCAGCTCGCGGGCTGCCACGACGGAGCCTTGTTCCGACCACTCGCGCAGGCGGCGTTCGGCGGCGGCGCCACCGTGCTCGCCCAAACGTTTGGCGACGGTTTCGATCACCGGGGCAGGCGGTTCGACATCTTCCTTGACCTGGCAGGCAATCAACATGCCGACCATGACCAGGGTGGACGTCACAATCACTCCCGCCTTGTTAAAAATTTCCATATATTCTTGTTTTTCCCCGAAGGATGGCATTATATCAATCAGTTTCCCAAAATCAAATTCATGGCTGACTAGTCAGATTCTAGGGATTCCCGGACAAGCCGGGCGCACGCCTTGCAATCCTGCCAAATACTTAAGTGTGGCCGATCATAGCACGTAGGTATTGCGCTGCATCAAAACCGCCGGGGTAACAGATGTAACTAATCGTTAGCGTGCCACTGCGCGGCCGCTGTGCTGGTCCAGCCATGCACCGGCATGGTCGTGCACCAGCTTGAGTTCACCTTCGAGCGCGGTGAACAGGAGGGGAATTTCGACGATACGGCCTTCCTGCAGGGCCAGTTCCAGCGCCAGCGAGGCCGCCACGAAGCGTTTGGCGCCCAGGTTGCCGATCGAGCCGCGCAAGTTGTGCAGGATGCGGCGCGCTTCCATGAACTTGCCGTCGCGGATCGCCTCGCCCGCCAGGTTGAGCGGTTCGATACCGGGACCAATCCCGTCGCGCACGATCTTGACCACGGTTTTCAAGGCTTTTTCATCCTGCCCCATGTACTGCAGCAGCTTATCCACGCAAAAAATGGCCTCATCCGGCGCACTTGCGTAACTCATAACACTGGTCTCCTTGTTATTCGCGGAACGTCCAATAACGGCCTGCTGCGCTTTCCACCGCCCGCAGGCCAAAGCGTTCGGCCGCCCGCGCATGCTTCTGGATCAGGTAATACATATCGCTCAATGCAGTCCGCTGCTCGGCAAAGTAGGAATGGCGGATGAACCCGGTATCCACCGTGCTGGCGTCAATTGTTTCGACGCCTTGCGCCACCACCAGCCCATCGCCGCTTTCGCCGGCGCGCGCATAGCCATGTATCGCTTTCGAGGCGCGCAGGGCGCTGTCCTCGGATGACGCATACAGCGTCAGCGGGTTCGGCACACCCGCCAGGGCCGGCAGCAGCTGGTGCCGGAACACATCGGCGTCGATATCCGGCGCCGCCAGGATCACCTCGCGGATCCGCCCGGCCAGTTCGGGACGCGCCGCCAGCACGCTGGCCGTCGCCGCCGCCAGGGCGCGGTTGCCCATGCTGTGGGCGATCAGGTAGACATGCTCGGCATCCGACTGCTGCAGGAAATCGGCCAGGAAGGCCGCCAGGTCGGCCTGGGTCCATTCCACATTGGCTTCATCCACTATATAACCGGAAAGCTTGCCTTGCGAGGGCCAGCTGTAAAAAACCGGCGCGCCCTGGAAACCGAGGTCGTAGGCCAGCTGGCCGGTGCGCCGTGCCGCATCCTCAAACGTGGTGCGGTAGCCATGGATGAAGAGCAGGGCGCTGCGGCTGCCACTGGCGGCGATGGCCTGTTTCAGCGCCTGCATATAACTGTCGCGCTCAGCCAGCTCGGCGGCCAGCAGCACGACATGCTGCTCCGGGTCGGCACGGAACTCCAGGCGCAGCAGCGACGGCGACTCCAGCTCGCCCATGCGGTGGTCGCGCGGGATGCTGACTTCGCAGCTGCCATAGCGCAGCGGGCCGCGCGCATTGCCGAACAGGCGCGCCGGATGGCGGTCGCCGCTCAGCTCGCGGTTGGTGGCAAAGAACACGCGCATCACGGCGCAATCGGGCTGCCCGGCCATGCTGGCAGCGGGGGCGCGCGCCGCACGGCGCCGCTCCACCTCATCGATGATATTGCGCGCCGCCGCCCGCAGGTAGCGGTCGCCAGCCAGGCCGGCCGCGGCCAGCGCATCGGACAAGGCGAACTGGCGTGAGCGCGAAGCGGGATCCTCCTCGACGTCGGCAATGGCGTCCGCCACCGACGCCGATTGCGCGGCCAGACGGGACTTCAGCATTTGATAGGCTGCACTGACGCCGCCTTCGCTGGCACCTGCCGTCACTGCTGTCGTAATGACGTCCATGCTCTTCTCCTGGCTGATTAATGCATATCTGACCACACACAAATGGCCAAGTCCAGCACCACGTGAATCTAGCGTTCGGGCGCCAGTTCCAGCCGGTTGATGCGGGCTGCCTTGTTGAAGTCGATGGCGATGCGCACCGGCTTGGGCTGGCATTTGGCGCGATAGACATACAGCCGGTCTTCGCCATTCACATTGCGCGACAGCAGCTCGAGCGCAAAGGGGCGGCTGCAGCCCTGCAAGACCGCCGACAGGCCCGGCACGGCCAGGTAGCTGGCCCCTTTTTCGGTGAAGCGCTCCTGTCCAGCCTTGCCATTTGCCAAGCCTTCAAGCACATCGACCACCTGGGCCGTGACGTCCGGTTCCACATCCGGAATCGCCTGTGCTGGCAGGGCCAGGCAGCAGCATGAAAAAAATAACATTCTGTTAAATTTCACAGAGGCCTCCCTCTAACGTTGCGCGCGCGGTCTTGACTTGATGCAAATGCGACAGTTTTGCAATTTAAGTCAATCTTCCAATTAAATCAACGAAGTTTTAGTAGTTATACTCGGCCCACGCTGTTGAGTACCCAGCCCGGCGGGGCCTAAAAAGTGCAAGTCATAAATACACCTATAACTGCTTCAGGAGAGACTTACAATATGCGCTACACAACTCGTACCACCCTCGCTTCCATGGTCATGCTGGCCTGCGCCAGCCTGGCCCACGCCGGCGAAAAAACCGTCGACAACCTGACCGTCTTCAGCAACACCAAAGCCGCTTCGGCCGATGCCGTGCTGAAGGCCAACGCCGCCCGCTTCGGCCTGCCGGCCAGGCTGGACAACCTGAAACTGGTCGCGGTCAAGGAATCGCTGACCGGCAAGCATTACCACTACCAGCAGATGCTGCGCGGCCTGCCGGTTGACCGCGCCGAGATCGTCGTATCGATTGGCCACAACGGCGAACTGCAAAAGATCTTCAACGAAAGCCGCCACATCTCGGCCAAGATGGACGCCGACGCCGTCAACCAGCTGTACAACAAAGGCCAGATCAGCGAAGACGACGCGCTCGACAAAGGCTGGAAGAACATGAAGGTCCAGCACAACCTGGTCAGCGTCCCGTCCACCAGCCTGGTCTGGGTGCCGACCAAGGATGGCGTGCAGCTGGCGCGCAAGGTCAACATCGAGGCCGAAATGCCGACTGGCGGTTTCGTGCAGTACCTGAACGCCCACAGCGGCGACCTGATCGACTCTTACACCACCTCGCTGCCGCGCACCAACAAGGGCGGTGAGCGCTCTATCGAAGCGCGCAAGGCGGCGCCTGGCCAGGTGCTCGACATGAAGGCCGCCATCAAGGCCGCCAAGGATGCCGGCAAGGCCACCGCCGGCGCCGGCAAGGACGGCAGCGGCACCACCGCCATGGCCGCCGCCGCTGCCGCCGCGCCGTCCGGCATCAATGGCTCCGGCTACGCCTTCGACCCCGATCCGCGTACCGCGCTGAACACCGAGTCGCTGACCGATACCTCGGCCGCCACTTCGTTCGATGCCGCGTACTCGAGCAAGACCCTGCGCGACCTGACCGTCACTTCCGGCGTCTACAAGCTGACCGGCCCGTACGTCAACATCAAGAACATCGAGGCACCGAACACTGCGCCGAGCACCACCACCAACGGCGTCTGGACCGCCAAGCGCGGCAACAATGCCTTTGACGATACCAACGTCTACTTCCACCTCGACCAGAACCAGCGCTACATCCAGTCGCTGGGCTTCACCGGCAGCAAGGGCATTATCGAGCGCTCCTTCGACGTCGACACCGACGGCCTGAACGGCGACGACAACTCGCACTACAGCTACGGCGGCGCCACCGACTACCTGGCCTTCGGCCACGGCTGCGTGAACGACAGCGAAGACGCCGACGTTATCCTGCACGAGTACGGCCACGGCATCCAGCGCAACATCAATGTCAACTGGACCGGCGGCGACACCGGCGCCATGGGCGAAGGCTTTGGCGACTACTGGGCCGCGTCGTACTCGTACAGCACCCCGAACGGCAAGACCTTCCATCCGGAATGGGCCTTCAGCTGGGACGGCCACGGTTCGTGCTGGGCCGGCCGCATGCTGAATCGTACTGACGCAAAGTACAACAGCAGCAAGACTTACGGCGCACACCAGTCGGTGACCGAGAACGGCGTGACCTTCCAGTCCGATGAACTGTGGTCGGCGCCGCTGTACCAGTCCATGGTGGCCCTGATCGCGGCCGGCAAGCCGCGCGCCAACATCGACAAGATCATCCTGGAAGCGCACTTCGGCCTCGGCTCCAACATCAAGATGCCAGCCATGGCGACTGCCATCGTCAACGCCGCCAAGACCCTGTTCCCAAGCGACCTGAGCTACGCCAACACCTTCCAGGCCAAGTTCGAAGCGCAGAACATCCTGGCCGCCGTGCAGCCGCCAGGCCCGACCATCAACGAGACCGAAAGCAACAACACGATTGCCACCGCCAATCCGGTCACCCAGACCGGCACCACGGTGAACGGCAATATGGGTTCGAGCACCGACGTTGACTACATCGCCATCACGCTGCCGGCAGGGAAAACCCTGACCGCCACCCTGACGCCGAACGCCACCTCGGACTACGACCTGAAGCTGTACAACAGCGCAGGCACCGAACTGGCGTCCAGCACCAAGGGCACCGGCCAGGCCGATACCGTAACGCGCGCCAATACGGGCTCGTCTGCTGTAACCTTGTATGCCAAGGTCTACTACTACGGCGGCGGCACCGGTGCCACCAATGGTACTTACACCTTGAAAGCCTCCTGGTAATTGACGCGCGCCCTGGGCGCCGTCGGCCGCCTCACCCGTAAGGGGAGGCGGTTTTTTTTCTTTTAATTTCGCTTAAAATGGGCTGGCGCTAAATCCACAATAAGATCACCTATGCCAACTGACCTGGGCAAGTTCATTCTGGAAGAAGCTCCTGGCGGGATCATCGCCACCGACGCGCATGACACAGTCCTGTTCTGGACAAAGGGCGCCACGGAAATCTATGGCTACGACGGCGACGAAGCGCGCGGCCATAAGCTGGCTGAACTGACCGGCATGCCGGGCCATCCGGTGAAGCATGAGTTTGGCGCCGATTTCGAGTACCTGCGGCGCCGCAAGGACGGCCAGGCCGTCTATGTCAGTGCGGCCTGCAAGGCGGTGTTCACGCCGCAGGGCGAAGTGCAGTACATCATCCACAGCCAGAAAGACATTACCGACGCCAAGGCGCAGCGCGATGCGCGCAATGTGGAGTCGCGCTACCGCGGCCTGCTGGAGTCGATGCCGGACGCGATTGTGATGGCCAACTCCACCGGGCGCATCGTGCTCGTCAACAGCCAGGCCGAGCGCCTGTTCGGCTTTGCGCCGCGCGAACTGCTGGGCAAACCGGTCGAAGTGCTGCTGCCCAACCGCTTTCGCGGCGGCCATGTGTCGCACCGGGCGCAGTACTTTGTGCAGCCGCGTACCCGCACCATGGGTGCCGGGCTGGAACTGTACGGCCTGCGCAAGGATGGCCTGGAGTTCCCGGTCGAAATCAGCCTGAGCATGATCCAGATGGAAGAGGGCGCGATCGTCATGAGCGCCATCCGCGACATTGGCGAGCGCAAGAAGGCTGAACAGAAGTTCCGCGGCCTGCTGGAATCGGCGCCCGACCCGATGGTCATCGTCAACACGCGCGGCGAGATCGTGCTGGTGAATTCCCAGACCGAACAGCTGTTTGGCTACCAGCGCCAGGAACTGCTGGGCAAACCGATCGAGATCCTGATCCCGGCCCGTTTTGCCGCGCACCACCCGGCAAAGCGCGGCAGCTTCTTCGAAAAGGCCCAGCCGCGCGCCATGGGCGCCGGCACGGAGCTGTACGCCATGCGGCGCGACGGGACGGAATTCCCGGTCGAGATCAGCCTGAGCCCGCTGAAGACGGAAGACGAGATGCTGGTGTCGAGCGCCATCCGCGACATCAGCGGCCGGCGCCAGATCGAGCGCAAGCTGCTGGAGCAAAAGCTCGAACTGGAACAGGCCAGCAAGGCCAAGGACCGCTTCCTGGCCAGCATGTCGCACGAGCTGCGCACGCCGCTGAATGCCATCCTCGGCTTCGGCCAGCTGCTGAACAACCAGAAGCTGCCGCTCAGTATGACCCAGCGCTACGCCTTTGCCGGCAATATCGTGCAGGCCGGGCAGCACCTGCTGCACCTGATCAATGAAACCCTGGACCTGGCCAAGATCGAGGTGGGCGCGGTCACCCTGTCGCTCGAGCCGGTGGCGCTGGATGACCTGTTGCATGAAGCCAGCAAGATGATCGAAGCCATGGCCGAAGCGCGCGCCGTCAAGGTCTACCTCGGCGAACCCAAGGGGCTGCACGTCCGGGCCGACCGCATCCGCCTGCGCCAGATCGTGCTGAACCTGCTGTCCAATGCCGTGAAGTACAACCATAAGGGCGGCCAGGTCTGGGTCGATACCGGAACGGCAGACACCGGCCGGGCATGGCTGGCGGTGAAGGACGACGGACCCGGCCTGAGCCCGGAGCAGTTGTCCGGCCTGTTCCAGCCCTTCAACCGCCTGGGCCAGGAAGGCGGGTCGGAAGAAGGCAGTGGCATCGGCCTGGTGCTGAGCCGGCGCCTGGCTGAGCTGATGAACGCGACCATTGATGTGAGCAGCGCCGTTGGCCAGGGCAGCACCTTCACCGTCGGGATGGAGACGGCCCAGCCGCAAACGCTGCCGCCAACGGGCGCGAACGAGGCCCTGCCACCGCCGGCCGCGGCGCTTGGCCAGCGCAACAAGCCGGTGCTGCTGTACGTGGAAGACAATCCCGCCAACCTGCGCCTGGTCCAGGAAATCGTCAAGCTGCACATGGACCTGGAACTGCTGTCGGCGACCGATGGCAATAGCGGCGTGGCCATGGCGCGCGAGTACCGCCCGGACGCCATCCTGATGGACATGAACCTGCCCGGCATCAGCGGCCGCGAAGCCCAGCGCCGGCTGCGCCGGGACCCGGCCACGCGCGATATCCCCATCATTGCCTTGTCCGCCAATGCCATGCCGCTCGACGTGGAAGCGGCGCTGGAAGCCGGCTTCGTCCGCTACCTGACCAAGCCGCTCAATATCAAGGAATTCCTTGAAGTGGTGGGCGAGGCGCTGGAACAGGCGCGCTGAACCGGAAGTTTCACGTGTAACGGGGGATGGAGTGAAAATTAATCTTGCCGCCTTGCTCATTGCAGGCGCCGCCCAAGCGGGAGAAGCGCCAGTGCTGGAACTGAAACTCGCGGTCAAGGACAAGGGTGGCCACCCGGTTGCCCAGGTTTCCCTGGCCAACCGTACGCCGCACCCGGTGAAAGTGCTGCACGCCCTGGCGGATGAGCAGGAAATGTACGGCAAGCTGTTCGAGCTGCGCGACGCGGCCACGGGCGAGCCGCTGGAGTACCAGGGCATCATGGTGAAGCGCGGCCCCCTGACGGACGAGGATTACCTGACCCTGGCGCCCGGCGCCCGGCGCCGCAACAGCATCGACCTGGCCCGCGCCTACGCCTTCAAAACGGGAAAGCACGCCTACACCATCAGCTACCACGGGCACTACCTGCAGGAAGGAAAGGAAATGCCGCTCACCGTGGGACCGGTACGCTTTGAGCATACCGGCAGGTGAGCGGCGCGCCGCTGCTTACTGCAGGGCAGGGGTGTTCTCGCCGAAATATTCGTGGGAGTCGGCGTTGTCGACGGCCTGGGCTGGGTTGCTGATCGCCAGGCTGGCGGCAGCGGACTGGCCGTAGGCGTGGTCGTCGGTACCCGCCACCACGTTGAAGTGGCTCATTTCATGCACCAGGGTGCCGCCCTTGGAGTCGGTGCCCGACATCGGCGCGCTCCAGAATGCCTTGCACACGTAGATGGTGTAAGGCTGGGTTGGGTACACATAGGCGTAGTAGGTCTTGGTGCAGCCACAATCGACCGTGACAGGCTTGGTGTCGAAGGCGTTCTTGATGGCGGCGAAGTGCGCTTTCACGGTCGAATAGCGGCTCGAATTGTAGGTGCCGAACCACTTGGTGTAGCGCGGGCCCGTCTTGTTGGCGCCCAGGTAGTTGTTGCTGTCGTTCGCCATGGTTTTCGCGGTCGAGATGGCGCTGGTGATGGTCGACTGCTGCGAAGCGCTGCATTTGCTGAACGCCAGGCCGGCCGCCGCTGCCGCCGGTTCCGCCACCTTGGCCACGCTGCCGCGCGGCAGGGTACCTTCGACCGAGATGGTCAGGGCATCCGACTGCAGCGTATCGGGCTGGTTCTTGTCGGCCACCTTGCCGGCCGCATCCAGGTTGCTGAACAGCTTGGCGGACTTGGTGCTGTAGCGGATCGAGTAGTCGCCGGAGATGCTCATGTTATACATCTGCGACAGTTCCACCTTCACCTTATGCGACTTGCCGGGCTGGATCACGTAGTAGTCGGCTGGCGTCGGTGCGGCGCGTTTGACGTGCATGCCCTCGTACGGCACCTTGGCGCCGTCGCGGGTCACTTCAAACAGGGATTCTTCGATATCGCCGAATGGGGTATGCCATTTCAGCACGTACTGCGGCACTGACGAGGTATTGGTCAGCGTCACTTGTACCACCACGTCGTCGCTCGGGCCCAGGGCACGTTTGTCCATGCTGATGCTGGCCTTCAGGCCGTCCGCCGCATAAGCGCCGAAGCTGAAGGATGCTGCCAGTGCGAAGCCGCCAAGGTGTTTCCAGTTCATTCTTCTCTCCGTCCGTTGATTGATGTTGTAAAGGGCTTGTGCAACGCCCGCGGGACCAATCTTGCTGTGGACGGTGCGGCAGTTCAATCTAAATCGGTGCCGGCGCGGAAGGCTGTCGCTATTTCAACAACAATAACGTTAAGCCTTGGACAAGCTTGCCCTGCTTGTCCAAATCTGGACATTTGTAACGGCGTCAGGCCAGGCTTTGGCGGCGGATGCTCATGAGGATGCCGCAGCCCAGGCCGAGTGTCGCCAGCGCCGTGCCACCATAGCTGAAGAAGGGCAGCGGCACGCCGACCACCGGCACGACACCGCTCACCATGCCGATGTTGATGAAGGCGTAGGTGAAGAAGATCATCGTGATCGCCCCGCCCAGCAGGCGCGAGAACAGGGTGGCGGCGCCGGCCGCAATCTGCAGCCCGCGCAGCACCAGCAGCGCATACAGCAGCAACAGCACGATGCCCCCGACCAGGCCGAACTCCTCGGCAAAGACGGAGAAGATGAAATCGGTCGAGCGCTCGGGGATGAAGCCGAGGTGGCCCTGGGTGCCGTCCATCCAGCCGCGCCCGGTCACGCCGCCGGAGCCGATGGCGGTCATGGCCTGGTTGATCTGGAAGCCTTTGCCCATCGGGTCGGCGCCCGGGTCGAGGAAAGTCAGCACGCGTTGGCGCTGGAAGTCGTGCAGCATATGCCAGACCACCGGCGCGGCCGCCAGCGCGCCGGCCGCCAGCGCCGCCAGTGCCTTCCACGACAGTCCCGCCAGCACGATGACGTAGAAACCCGCGGACAGCACCAGCATCGCCGTACCGAAATCGGGCTGCTTGGCGATCAGGCCGACCGGGATGGCGAGCAGCAGCGCTGCCACGGCGAAGCGCCGCCAGCCCTGGACGTTATCGTAGCGATGGAAGTACCAGGCCAGCATCAATGGCATGGCAATCTTCATCATTTCGGACGGCTGGAAATCGTGCCCCAGGTTCAGCCAGCGGGTCGATCCCTTCTTGGTCACGCCAAACAGGAACACGGCCACCAGCAGTGCCACGCCCAGCGCATACAGCGCCGCCGCGTGGCGCATCAGCACCTGCTGCGGGACGTTCGCCGCGGCCCACATCAGGCCCATGGCCATCAGCACGTTGCGCAGCTGAAGCTCGAAACGGCCCGGGAAATCGGCGGAAGCGGAATACAGGGTGAAAAGGCCGGTGCCAACCAGGACGCCGACGATTGCCGCCAGCGGCGCGTCGACCGCCAGCACCGGGCGCAGGCGCTGCCAGAGTGGTGTTTGAAGGGTCATCAAGCCGCCTGCAGCCAGATGATGCGGCCGGCCAGTACGGCGAATCCTACCAGGGTGAGGGCGGCCAGCAAGGCCAGGCGGCGACGGAATTGTTTCTGTT
Organism: Pseudoduganella sp.; assembly: GCF_041914865.1. Classification (NCBI taxonomy): domain Bacteria; kingdom Pseudomonadati; phylum Pseudomonadota; class Betaproteobacteria; order Burkholderiales; family Oxalobacteraceae; genus Pseudoduganella; species Pseudoduganella sp. The sequence goes on from NZ_JAYSCO010000006.1 coordinate 38,322, forward strand.
CTTGGTCCATGCCGAAATTATAAGGCAAGGGCTAACCTTCCCGCACGTAGATTCCGGGAGCGTCGCCAAGCCAGGGATAGGAAGGATGGGCTGTTGCGGCGGGTGCGCGCGGCTCTCCGCAGCGCTCGGCCAGCCACGCGTTCCAGTCCTGCCACCAGGAGCCGGCCCCCGGCTTCTGCAGGGCCAGCCACTGCTTGGCGCTGCTCGCGGCCAGCAGCGGGCCGGCCCAGTACTGCTGTTTGGCGCTGCCGCCGGGCGGGTTGATGATGCCCAGGATATGGCCGGATGCGGTCAAGGCGTACCGTACCGGCGCGCCCACCAGGGCCGCGCTGCAATAGGTGCTGCGCCACGGGGTGATGTGGTCCGCCACCGCTCCCACCGCGTACAGCGGCTGGCGTATGCGCCCCAGGTCGAGCCGCTCGCCGCGCAGCTCCAGCGCATCGGCTTGCGCCAGCTGGTTCGCCAGGTACAGCGCGCGCAGGCAGAACGCGTGGGTGGCGCGCGGCTGCCGTGTGCCGTCGGCATTCCAGGCCAGCGGCGCCAGCGACGGCGCCGCTTCGCCCAGCAGGTATTTCTGCACCACGTAGCGCCAGACCTGGGTATTGGGGCGCAGCATGCGGAAGCTCCAGCCGATCTGCTGCGCATCGAGGAAACCCTGGCGCGCCATCAGGCCTTCCAGCAGCGCCACGCTGTCGTCGCTGATAAAGCTGGCGATGTCGCCCGGCTTGGAGAAATCGGTCAGGGTGGCGAGCAGGGACCAGTGCGCGACCGGAATGTCCTGCGCCTGCGGATAGCGCCGGTTCAACCACGCCATCAGCGCCGCCAGGGCGGTGCCGCCGATGCAGTAGCCGACCGCATGCACCTGCGGCACGCCGGCAATCGTGCGCGCAGCCTCGATCGCGGCCAGGATGCCGTCAAACAGATGGTCCTCGAAGGACATGCCAGCCTGGTCCGAGCCAGGATTCTTCCAGCTGATCACGAACACATCGAAGCCTTGCCCGACCAGGTAGCGCACCATGCTTTGCTGCGCGGTCAGGTCGAGGATGTAGTACTTGTTGATCCAGGGCGGCACCAGCACCAGGGGCATGGCATGCACGCGGCCGCACACCGGCGTGTACTGGATCAGCTCCATGACCGGGTTGCGCATGACGACGCGGCCCGGGGTGGCGGCCAGGTCGCGCCCCAGCTCGAAGCGCGCGCGGTCCACCATGCGCAGGTCGCCCGCCAGCAGGTCGCGCAGATACTCCTGGAAGCCGGCGCGCAGGCTGGCGCCGCCGCTGTCGAAGGCGCGCCGCAAGGCTTGCGGATTGGTGAACAGGAAGTTGCTCGGCGCCACAGCATTGCACCAGTGGCGCAGCCAGAAGGCGGCGCTGCGCGCGTCGCGCTCGTCGACGCCGGGCGTGTCGTAGACCTGCCGCTCCAGCGTACGCGTCAGGCCCAGGTACTGCTGCATCAGTGCATGGAAGAAGGGATTGGCGCGCCAGGCGTCGTCGACAAAGCGGTCGTCGCCTTCCGCCGCCTCGGCGACGGGCGCGGGCGTGGCTGTGGCCCAGGCGACGGTGGCCAGCTCGTGCCACGCCCGGGCCAACTCCACAGGGTGCGCCAGCCACGCGGCGGCGACTTGGGCAAATGGGTTCGGCATGCGAACCAGTATAGCCCTAGTGCGCCATGAGCACCGGCAAGGTCATGCTTTGCAGTATCGTGCGCGTGGCGCCGCCCAGCATGATCTCGCGGAAGCGGCTATGGCTGTAGCAGCCCATTACCAGCAGGTCGGCGTCGACATCGGCCGCGTACGACAGCAGGGCGGAGCCGATCTCGATGTCCGTCACTTGCGATGACACCTCGACTTCGATGCCGTGGCGCGCCAGGTAGAGCGCCATATCGGCCCCCGGTTCGCCGCCATGCACCTCGGGCGCGCGCCCGGCGTTGAACACCACCAGCGACACTTTGCCGGCGGCCTGCATCAGCGGCAGCGCGGCAGTGACGGCGCGCGTCGCTTCCATGCTGCCATCCCACGCCACCAGCACGCGGCGGAACGGTGCCTCGAAGTGGCCGGCATAGGGTACCACCAGCACCGGGCGCGCACTGTTTGTGGCGAGGAACTCGGGCGTCTCCTCCGCCAGCGGCGCCATCGGCTCATCGGGATTGGCCTGGCCCACCACCAGCAGGTCGGCGTAACGCGACTGCAGGACCAGGCCATCGGCTGCCTGGTCATCCACCAGGCGTGCCTCGCAGGACGCCACATCCAGCGCGGCGCATTGCCGTTCGAACTCCTGCAGGGCGGAGCGGGCCTGCCTGCGCGCTTCGTCCATGCATTCGGCGGCCATGCTGACGCCCATGGAGGTGGCGTAATCCATGGTCAGGTAGCGCGAAACACCGGTCATTGCCGCGCCCACCAGGCGGCCCCGGAACATGGCGGCGATCTGCGCGCCAAGGCGCACGCGGCGCGCCGTATCGGCCGATCCGTTCACGTGGACGACGATTGTCTTGTAAGTCATGGCTGCCTCCCGCTGTGGTTTGGAATAAAGGATTACCAAAAAGTCTAGGCCGGTACGCAAAGCCTGTGCATGACCTGGATCAAGCGCGGTCGATTTGACATTTGAATGAGAATCGTTATCATCTATGGGTTTAGAAACGGGAGCCAGCCATCTGTACGCGGAACGCCAGCTAGTCATAAAAGCAAGAATGATTTACTGGTTGAGGTACTGATGAAGATGAAACAAATGGCCGCCCTGCTGGCGGTGGCATTCCCTTTGGCCGCGCTCGCGGAGGACAGCGTGGTGCTGCCGCAGGTCGAGGTGACGGCGCAGAAGTTGGACGAAACTTCCTACACGGTGGACAAGGGCCGCACGGCCACGCCGCTCAGCATCGCGCTGCGCGACACGCCGCAGTCGGTCTCCGTCTTCACCCGGCAGCGCATTGAAGACCAGGGCCTGCAAACCGTGACCGACGTGGTCAACAACGTCACCGGCGTCTCGGTCAACCAGTACGAAACCCACCGCGCCGGCTTCACCGCGCGCGGCTTCGATATCGACAACCTGCAGATCGACGGTGTCCCGACCACCTGGGAACAGGCCTGGAGTTCGGGTGAGGTGATCGGCAGCCTGGCCCTGTACGAGCGCGTGGAAGTCGTGCGCGGCGCCACCGGCCTGATGACCGGTGCCGGCAATCCCTCCGCCGCCATCAACCTGGTGCGCAAGCGCGCCACCAGCAAGGACCTGGCCGGCTCCGCCGAAATCGGAATCGGCCGCTGGAACGAGCGGCGCGCCATGGTCGACGTATCGACCGCGCTGAATGCGTCCGGCAGCGTGCGTGGCCGCGTGGTGGGCGAGCTCCAGCGCAGCGACAGCTGGACCGACCTGCTGCAGAACAAGAGCAACACCTACTACGCCACGGTGGAAGCCGACCTGGCGCCGCGCACCGTACTGTCGGCCGGCATCAGCAAACAGAAAAACGATCCGAAAGGCCCGATGTGGGGCGGCCTGCCGGCCTGGTACACCGACGGCAGCACACCTGGCTGGGACGTTTCCAAAACGTCGTCGGCTGACTGGACGCGCTGGGAGACCGAGTACGAGAACACCTTCGCCAACCTGGAGCATGGCTTTGAGAATGGCTGGAAGCTGCGCGCCAGCTTCTCGCATGGCGACCGCAAGGCCGATTCCGCGCTGCTTTACCTGTCCGGAGTGCCGGACCGTGTCACCGGCCTGGGCATGAACGCCTTTGCCGGTTCCTACAAGGTCAGCACCAGGCAGAACGACTTCAGCCTGCACGCCAGCGGGCCGTTCGAGCTGGCTGGCCGCAAGCACGAAGCAGCCTTCGGCTATGCGCACTCCAGGCAGAAGTTCCACTCCCAGAGCCGGGCCGCCGACTATGGCAGCAGCTACCCGGCCGTCGGCGACTTCAATCACTGGGACGGCAGCAAGTACCCCGAACCGAGATGGGGCCCGCTGTCCTTCTACGAAGCCAGCGTCACCACGCAGGACGCCTTGTACGGCGTGGCGCGCTTCTCCCTCAGCGACCCGCTGAAAGCGATTGTCGGCGCACGTGTCACCAACTACGACAAAACCGGCACCGGCGCGTGGGTCGCGCCATACCGCATGAAGTATGAGCGCGAGCTGACGCCGTACGCGGGCCTGGTCTACGACATCAACGAGAACTTTTCGGCCTACGCCAGCCATACCGACATCTTCCAGCCGCAGAACCGGCACGACAAGGCAGGCGCGCTGCTGGACCCGATCGTCGGCAAGAGCACGGAAGCCGGCGTCAAAGGCGAGTTTTTCGACGGCCGCCTGAACGCATCGTTCGCAGTATTCAAGATCAAGCAGGACAACCTGGCGCAGGAAGTCGACACGATTGACCGCGACGGTGACGGTCCACTGGCGCCGGAGGCCTACTACCGCGCAGCCAAAGGCGCCAAGACCGACGGCTTCGAACTCGAAGTCTCCGGCGAACTGGCGCGCAACTGGAACGCCACCGCCGGCTACTCGCAGTTCAGCGGCAAGGAAGCGGACGGCAGGGAGATCAACACCGTCTATCCGCGCAAGCTGTTCCGCGTGTTCACCACCTATCGCATGGATGCCCTGACCGTGGGCGGCGGTGTGAACTGGGAAGGCCGCAGCTACACCATCGATCCATCCGCGCCAGCCAACACCAACGGCCGCATCGAGCAGGAATCCTTCGCGCTGGTGAACCTGATGGCGCGCTACGACATTTCGAAACAGCTGTCGGCCCAGGTCAACCTCAACAACCTGTTCGACAAGCAGCACTTCGGCATGTTCGCCGCCTACGGCGCCATTACCTACGGCGCGCCGCGCAGCATCTCGGCCAGCCTGAAGTACCGCTTCTGACGGGAGCCTGCCATGCGTGCATTCTGGACCCTTGTACACCGCTATCTCGGCCTGACCACCGCGGCCTTCCTCTTCGTCAGCGGCCTGACCGGCGCCGTCATTTCGTGGGACCACGAACTGGATGACGTGCTCAATCCGCACCTGATGGAGGCGAAGACGCCGGGCCAGCCGCAATCGTCGCTGGCACTGGCGCGCGCGGTCGAACAGCGCTATCCGCACATCAGCGTGTCCTTCATCCCCTTGCACGCAGGGCAGGGCGAGACCCTGCACTTCGGCGTCTCGCCCAAGGTGGACCCGACCACCGGCCGCCTGGCCGAACCGGGCTTCAACCAGGTCTTCGTCGATCCGGTCAGCGGGGCGGAACTGGGCAAGCGGGAATGGGGCGCTGTCTGGCCCATCACGAAAGAGACCTTCGTCTCCTTCCTCTACCGCCTGCACTATTCGCTGCACATCCCCGAGATGTGGGGCATCGACCGCTGGGGCATCTGGCTGATGGGCGTGATCGCCATGATCTGGGTGGTGGACAGCTTTGTCGGCTTCTACCTGACCCTGCCCGTGCGCGCCCGCACCACGGCGGCGCGCGGCTGGTGGCAGCGCTGGAAGCCGGCCTGGAAGGTGCGCTGGGGCGGTGGCGGGGCCAAACTCAATTTCGACCTGCACCGGGCATTCAGCCTGTGGACCTGGATCCTGCTGTTCATCCTGGCGTTCACGGCCTTCTCGCTGAATTTCTACCGCGAGATCTTCTACCCGATCATGACCACGGTGTCCGAAGTGACGCCCACGCCGTTCGAAACACGGACCCCGGCGGAGCTGCATAAACCGATCGCGGCGCGCGTCGGCTATGATGAAATCCTGCAGCGCGCCCGCAGCGAAGCGGCGCAGCGGCAATGGACCGATCCCGCCGGCAGCGTGTTCTACTCGCAGGACTATGGCATCTATGGCGTCAGCTTCTTCCAGCCCGGAAACGACCACGGCAACGGCGGCGTCGGGCCGGCCGTGCTCTATTTCGATGGCGGCGATGGCCGCATGGTCGGCGAACGCCTGCCGTGGAAGGGCACGGTTGCCGACATCTTCGTGCAGGCCCAGTTCCCCCTGCACTCGGGCCGCATCCTCGGTATCCCGGGCCGCATCCTGATTTCCGTGATGGGGTTGGTAGTGGCGATGCTCAGCGTGACCGGTGTGATCATCTGGTGGCGCAAACGCGCTTCGCGTGTCAAGTCGCTAGCAGCGCATAAGGCATCGGCCTTGGTGCAAGCAGGATAAGGACGAGAAACAGGCCAGCCTTACATATTGCCTTACCCCGGGCCCGGCGCTGGCATTCTCCGCCACCTTGCGGTTGGCCACCGCTTCCAGAACTACTCCAGGAGAAATTCCAGTCCGCGAGAGAGGGCAGGGAACATGGCTGAGCCATGGTTCTCGCGCTGCAGTTCGATAAAGCGAACCTGCCGCAGGCCAAAGCCATCCTTATGCGCGGCGAGCTGCGCGGCCAGGTCGCGCGCCTGGTCTACCATGCGCCGCTTCGCCAGCGCGTTACCGTGTTCACTTGCCCGGGCCGAGGGCGGCGCGGCAGCTTGCTCCAATTCGCCGACGGTCAATAAAACCCTCGGCTTCGCGTTGCGCGGCGCCGCCAGACTAGCAACTTCGCTAAGCACATGCTGGTCGGCATACCAGATCGACGGACTGGCCGCGATGTAAGCCTGGAACGCCGCCGGCCGGGTGAACAGCGCATGCAGCGTAAGGAGCCCGCCGTAAGAATGGCCGAACAGCGCCTGCCGCTGCGGGTCAACCGCCGCCGCCGACTGGACGAGCGGCTTCAGCTCCTGCTCGATGAAGTCGAGGAACAGATCTGCTCCTCCTTCACCTTTGCCAGTCTTGTCGCCTGCCGACGGTGTGTAGTCGCGGCTGCGGGCGGCGCTGTCATAGTCTTCGCCGCTGGCGTACCCGATACCGACAACGATCGGCGCATCCTGGCCGGTCGCCTTGCTGCGCCGGGCCACCGTGCGCGCCATCAGCGCCGCGCTGGGGAAGGTGGCATTGCCATCGAGGAGGTAGAGCACTGGGTGACCCGATGCCGGAGCCGGGGTGCCTGGCACGCTGATAAAGATGCGATAACGGTGCCCCGTGTGCCGGGACTGCAAGTCCAGTTGTTTTACCTGAGGCAGCAGGACCGGCTGCCAGTCCGCTGCAAACGAAGGGAGGCTGACGCAGGCCAGCAAGCCGGCGGCCATGGCGAAGAAAGTGCGACGGCAGGAACGGCTGTGCGACTCGAGGGGAAACTGACTGTCCATGAGGAATGCGGCAAATCTAAATAAGAATTATTCGCATTCTATAGATGGGCCTGCCCCTCCGCAACTTTTGCCTGGTCCGTGCCCGTATTTTGGGTGTGCCGGCGCAGCAAAGATAGGTACCAGCACGGATAAAGCCCGGCGCCCGCACGTCTAAAGTTGATCACGTCCCGAAGCTGGCCAGCGCGGGAAAATCGCTGATGATATGGATGGAGAGTGATCATGGGAATGGGCATCGAATGGGTCATGAAGTACAACGGCCGCGCAGCGGACGTTTCCAACACAAAGGCCGCGGCAGAAGGCTTTTACAACACGCTACATGCAGTGCGCCAGTTTGCCTGGGGCGACAACCTGGCATGGGACCGCGACTTTGAGCAGCAAGGTGCCGGCAGCCCCTTATCCGGCGGCGACAGCACCTGGGTGGACAACGTCGACATTGCCTTCTTTGCCGGGCACGGCAACCAGCAGGGGCCGCTGTTCGGCACAACTATCGACAGCGGCCAGGCCACGCCGGGCGAAGTGCGGCTGGGCGATATCGACCTGGAATGGATCGCTTTCCACGCCTGCCAGGTTCTGGAACGGGCCGGCGTATTCGACCGTTGGGGGCCATCGTTCAAAGGCCTGCACTACATGCTGGGCTTCGACACCATCTGTCACGACGAAACCAACCGTGGCCGCTACTTCGCCGACCACCTGAACCACGGCTGGCGCGTGCGCGACGCCTGGATCGCGGCTGCCCAGGAGACGGAGGGCTCCGACTGCCGCTGGGCCTACCTGCGGGCCGATGCCGGCGGAACCAACACTTACGAGGACCACTGGCATGGAAAGGGTTTCGTCTCGTCCGACCCCGACACGCCAACCACCTATTTTTACCTGCGCGGCGCTTGCTAGGAGATAGCCATGAACTACGAACTGTTTAAATTCCCGCAAATGCCTGCACAGCAGCAGGTGACGTTGCTGCAGCAACGCCGCCTCGAAGGCGCCGCCTGCAGTATCGCCAGCAAATGGAGTGAACGCTTTGGCGTGTGCGCCAAACCACTGGACATGGGCGCCAGGATCATCGCCAGCGACGATCAGTCTGTGCTGGAGTACTTCGTTGCCACAGGTTCGGTGCGCTGGTCCGCGCGGTCGGGCCAAAAGAGCGAAGCCGATTTCCAGCCACGCTTGCCCGACGAGAAGGAGGCAGTGGAATATGCCACGGCCAGGTTGCGCGAGTTCGACCTGATGCACCGTGCGGCCGCCGTGCAATCCGTCACCGACCTGGAACTCTGCATGCGCAAAGCCGGGGAAAAGGAAGATACCGTCTGGCCCATCGCGCGCCAGGTGAACATGCGTTTTAAAGAGGGTGGTTTGCCATTCTTCGGTCCGGGCGCGAAGATCCAGGCGACAGTGGGCGAGGGCGGACGCGTCGATGCCATGCTGCGCTTCTGGCGTGAGGTGGATGTCGTCGGTGAAGGCCGGACCATCTCAGCCGACCACCTGGCCGACATCCTGATGCGCGACGAGAGCTTTGCACAGCTACGCCCGGGTGAAGCCTCGGTACAGTTCCACGACTGCCAACTGGGCTTTTATGCGCTGCCGCCGCGTGAAGTCCAGGGCATATTCGTGCCAGTGTTCGCAATTTCGGGCACCGTCTCGACGCCCGCATTGCCACGCTATGACTTTATGCGCTATGTCCCGGCGGTAGCCACGGCTGCCAAGGGCAGGGGATGCGTGGCGCCGTTACGCGCGGAGCCGGCGTACTAATGGCGAGACATCGGGACAGGCTTCGGCGTGATTTCCGCAACTTTTGATGCGAATTCATTGCCGTTCGAGCCTGTCCCTTATGTGTGTCACCTACAAGGAACGCAAGAAGGCCAGCAACGCTTCCCGGTCGGACTTCGGCAATGCAGCGAAACGATCGCGGGAACGGCTTGCCTCGCCGCCGTGCCACATGATGGCCTCCGTCAGGTTGCGCGCACGGCCGTCGTGCAAGTAACCCACCTGCGCGCTGTTGCCCATCACCTTCTCGGTATAGCCGATGCCCCACAGCGGCGCCGTACGCCACATATTGCCCTTGGCCTGGCCCTCCACCACTTTATCGCCGAGCTCACTGCCCATATCGTGCAGCAGCAGATCGGTGTAAGGGCGGATGGTCTGGTTGCGCAGTTCCGCCAGCAGGTGGCCCGGACCCGTCTTCATTTCGACCGTATGGCATGCGGCGCAGCGCATGGCCTGGAACAACTTGCTGCCGACGCTGATTTGCTGCGGGTCGACGCGATGTTCATCCAGCGGCGCCACGCCTTTCGGGAAGCCGCTCGGCAGGCTGCGTTGGGCCGGAACCGCGACCAGGGCCAGGTACTGCGAGATCAGCTGCAGTTCCGACTCGGTGACGCCGCGTTGCGCCTGTGCCGACTTGCATCCGGCCGGATCGGTGGTGCAGCTGCGGTTCGGGTACACCGGCGAGGTTACCGCCATGTCCTGCAGCAGCGCTGCGGCAGCCTGGTGCCGCAGGCTGGCCTTGGATGCCTTCCAGCCAAAGCGCCCCAGGCGCACCGCGCCGCTTTCCGGATCGAACACGAAGTTGGCGGTACCTTTCACGCCATCCTCGTCTGGAGTGCTGCGCACGCGAGCCAGGATGTCCGCTTCCGGCACGGCTTCCAGCAGGCCAGTACCCAGCATAGGCTGGGCGGCGCGCAGCGAGACCGTATCCGGTACCGCGCCCTCGAACGCCAGGGTCGGCTTGCGCAGTTCAACGCTCGTGCCATCGGCCAGCTTGACAGTGCGCGCCTCGAACCCGCCCACGCGTACACCCAGGCCCCAGTTTTGCGGCGTGCCGCTGGAGGAAACAGCGTTCATCTGCACGGTGCTGCCGTACAGTGGATGCGGCGCCTGGCTGCCATCCACCGCCGTCACGGCAACGCGCACGGACATATTGTCCAGGCGCTGGTTGACAGCCATCGGCGCCGGGCTGCGGCCATTGTTCACGTGGCAGCCGATGCAGGCCGACTGGTTAAAGCGCTGGCCCTGCAAGCCCACAGCCGGTTCATAACGGACGTTGCCCGCTTCGTTATGCGCACCGGTGGTGAAATTGGTGTGCACCAGGCGCCGGCCTTCAACAAAGCGCTGCATATTCTGCATGCCGATGTTGTTGTGCGGCTGCTGGAACATGAACAGGCCGTTATCCGAATAGTTGTAAGACACCGACCCCAGTCCGCCGGAGAGGGTTTCCGCCGGCAGCGGAACGGAGTTCAGGCGCGGTTGCACGCCGTACCATGGGCGCAGGCCGCTGCCCACCACATACGTCCATTCCTGGGAGTAGTAGCGGATGCCGCCGTTATCGCCTTTGGCAAGCATCGACTCCGTGGTGGAAAACATCGACGGCGAAACCTCGATCACGTCGCCCACCACCAGTGGCCGTGCCGGGATATGGGTACCGTTCGGGAACCCGTTCGCATCCAGGCCATTCATGCCCGGGTACTGCTTGACCAGCAAAGTGCATGCACCATTGATGCCGCCCGGTGCGGCCAGCTGGCCTGCCGCCGGGTAGGCCGTTGGTTTGCACACCTTGACGTTGTTGTCGACCAGTTCTCCCGGCGCCATCCATCCATAGCCAGTGACACCAGGCCGGTCGATGGCGCGGAAGAAGGCGATGCCGCCAGAAAGGAAGTCCACGGTCGTATACTGGTTGACGACCAGGGTCGGCTTGGTCACCCCCGGTACCCGGCTGTTGTCGATGATCTCAACGCCCCAGGTGCGGTTCTTGAAGTATTGCGGCACGAAGGTCAGGTAATTGCCCGGCCCCTTATCGACAGCCTGCCCGGTCGCCGGATCGACGGTCTCGTTTGGCCCGTAACCGATTTCATTCCAATCCTCGCCACGCTCGCGGCCGTGACGCGCAAAGCCGCGCGCACCGAAGCGCGTGACCAGCGTGCCATCCGGCAGCGTGAACTGCAGCGATTCCTGCGGCGCTGCGCTCGAAGGCAGTGGCAGCAAGCCATCGCCATTGGCAGGATAGGCGAACGCGGAAGTTGCGCCAGGCATGATGGTGTTGTCGCTACCGGGCGACTTGAACACGGCTTCGAACAATGAATAGCCGTACTGCGTCGCGCGCGCAATGCCCTGCATGCGGATGTAGCGGGCGCTGATCCCGAGGTTGAAGAATTCCTCTGTACCGCCCTGGCCATTGTTCACCAGTCGCAGCTGGGTCCAAGTCTGGCCATCATCCGAGGCCAGCAGCGAATACTGTTTTGCGTACGCATTTTCCCAGACCAGCTTCATATAGCCGATAGGTGTCTTGGCGCCAAAGTCGAACTGGATCCAGGCGCCGTCGTCGCGCGTGCTGGCCCAGCGTGTATTCGCAAGCCCGTCAATCGCCGCAGCCGCCGACAGCCCTGCGTTCTCGACCGGTGAGGAAGTTGCCGCCACCGGTTTCAGGAGGGCGCTTGGCGTGGTTGGCTGCGGAACTGGATCAGGCTGTGGGGCAGGGGATGCCGGCGCACCGGAGAATGCCTGCATCTCGAAGATCGAATAACCGTATTGCGACGAACGCTTCAGGCCTTTCATGCGCAGATAGCGGCCAGTGCCGGAAAGGCCGCTCCAGTCCTCGGTGCCGCCCTGGCTATTCTGGACCAATTTGATGGTGGTCCAATTGCGATTGTCATCCGACACCTGAAGCTCATACTCGGTGGCGTGCGCGTTCTCCCACGCGATGCGAACACGGTTGATGGCGACAGATGCACCAAAGTCCAAAGTCAGGAACTGGTCGTCCGAAAAGCCGCTGCCCCAGCGCGTGCCCTCATTCCCATCGATAGCGGCGGAGGCGCCCAAGTCGCCCCGCTCGGATGATGAGGCGGTCGCCGCCACGGGCGTTAATACAGTCTCGGTCACCTTCGCAGCCCCACCCTGGCTCTTGCGCATTGCGGCTGGCGCGGTGGTGTCGTTGCCTGAATCGCCTCCGCCGCAAGCCGCGAGCAGGGCGGCCAAGGCGAGAGGCAGGCCCTGGATTAATTGTCTCTTCTTCAAAATGAAACCTCCCTGGATTAATTGCTTTCGTATTGCTCATTAGCAATATTGTTCAGGGCCCTGATGAAGTCAAGCGTGCGCACGCGGCATGGCTATTGTTTAGTCGAACAGGTAGTTTGTTTAGCTCGCCGCCAGAACGTGTAATCGGCCCAACCGGCGCGCAAACTCAGATAAGATGATCTGCCTGTAGGGTTCTTTCTCGCCAACGAGTGCCGGGGCATCTCAGCGAAAGGCAAACACCATGCGTGAACTTCGCCGCAGCAATTCAATGTCCAAGGTTCATGCTACGAGTGGCGGGGGAATTCGCAGCCGCGCCAGGCTACAAATCGGCACTAAAGTGTGGCGCTCGCACCTGTGGGTTGCTGGGCATCCCACGAAGAAAGTTGGGCGGTTGGCGGATGGCAGGTTCACCTCTGATAGCTTAAATGCGAACACTCGTCTTTCCGCAAATGATGCTGAAGTGTACGTGATCGACCAGATCCAAACCAATTGGGCAAAGAATTTGGAAGAAATGACCGATGGACAGATAGCCACCATCGAATTCCATGGGAATCACGGACCATGCAGTGCGTGCCAGCAACGCATTGAGCGCTTGCTGGAAGTGCTCTCAATAAGCCTTTGGGCCGGCACTAAGATGAATGCAGCGGTCTATTACACCCAGGAGCGGAGTGAAGTGACGCGGGGCGAAGTCGAAGACCATTATGGCTACGATGAGAAGACACCCGGGTTCCAGCAACAACGTTATACCTATGGCACCGCGAACACGGAGCTGTACTGCTTCAAATTTCCCGAAATAGTAGGCAAGAGAAAGCGGAAGAAGACGAAATCCGCCGTCACTAGTGCGACTAAGCCAGCCGCCCCAGCTAACATCTACGAGGTACTCAGTAATCCCGGCAATGTCGTAAATGTTGGGAACAGGACGGTCAACGTCCCACCACCAGCACCAAAGGCGTCGAAACCGGCAGAGCAGCCCCGTCACGTGGTGGGCGGGACGCCAGTAGGCGCCACGAAACCGAAGGGCGCAAGCACGGGTATTGCAGCCGCAAAACCCGCCACGCCAGTCGGCGCTCAGAATGACGGCGGCTGGCAAACGGTCCCCGGGAAAAAGAGCAAGAAAGGAACGGGTGCTGGTCAGTGGCAGAATGGCAAAAGGTAGACTTGATGGGCTCGCTGGAGGTGTCGAAAAGTGAAGCGCCAAGCAGAGCTTCGCCACGACATCGCATTTGACATAATATAGATTATGCGAAGTTATGCTGTTACGGCAAAGTGGCAATGTCCGACTCTAAAAGCTCGATTCGCCTCCATCCCTCCATAGCGCCTTCCTACATTTGAGCCGCCCGGGCTGAACTGAAATCCCAGCTATCCATGCCTATTGCCACAGGGTTTTCAGCCCGGTCACCAAAGCGTCGAAGACGGCCCTGCAGCGTGCGCTTTGCCGCAGGTCTGAGTGCATCGTGACCCAGGTTGTCATGGTCATGTGCAGCTCCTTCGGCAGCACGCGGACCAGGTTTGGCTCGCGCGCCGCCAATCCGACCTGGTAGCCGCCTATGCCGGCGCCGGCACGGACCAGCGCCATCTGGGCCAGGTTGCTGTCGCAGCGGTACGCGAACCCTGCCCGTTCCCATCCGCCCAGCTTCGCACCGGCGGCCCTCAGGAATGGCGTTTCCTTGTCGAAGCCGACCAGGCTGTGCTTCGCAAGCTCGGACAGCTTCTTCGGCTTGCCATGCGTGGCCAAGTAATCCTTATGCGCATAGAAGCCCAGCGCCACCTCGCCGACGCGCTGGGCCAGCAAAAGGTCCTGCTGCGGCTGCGTCATGCGAACCGCAATGTCGACTTCGCGTCCGAGCAGATCCTGCATGGCGTCGCTCAGTACGAGTACGATCGCCAGTTCCGGATACTTTGCGCGCAGCGGCGCCAGGATCGATGGCAGGATCTCCACGCCCACCACTTCGCTGGCCGAGATCCGCACGGCGCCGCGCACAGCGTCGTGGCCGTGGGCGCTGCGTTCGATCGATGCGGCTGCATTCTCCATCTCCTCAAGCTGGGCAGCCTTGGCTGCCTGCCGGCGCGCGCTTAGGCCGACTTGGCTGCCGCTTTTGCGCGTGCGGCGTGCAGCTTGCGGTAGCTGTCGATCTTGCGGTGGTGGCGGTCCAGTCCTTCCAGCTTCATGCTGGTCGGCGTCAGGCCGTAGAAACGCACGCTGCCATTGACGGAACCGAGCGCCGCATCCATGCGCTCGTTGCCGAACATGCGGCGGAAGCTGAGTTCGAAATCCTCGATCTCCAGCTCACCGTCCAGGGCCACGGACAGCACTGCATCCAGTGCCTGGTAGAACAGGCGGCGTTCCACGGTATTGTCGTTGTACTGCAGGAAGGCGCCAATCAGTTCGTGGGCTGCTTCGTACTCGTTCAGCGCCAGGTTGATCAACAGGCGCAGTTCAAGCACGGTCAGCTGGCCCCACACCGTGTTCTCGTCGAACTCGATGCCAATCAGGGTGGCGATATCGCCGTACTCGTCCAGCTCACTGTTTTCCAGGCGGTCCAGCAGGGCTTCCAGGCGGTCGTCGTCCAGCGTATGCAGGTTCAGGATATCTTCGCGGAACAGCAGGGCCTTGTTGGTGTTGTCCCAGATTAGGTCTTCCACCGGATAGATCTCGGAGTAGCCCGGCACCAGAATGCGGCAAGCGGTGGCGCCAAGGTCGTTGTAGACCGCCATGTACGATTCTTTGCCCAGCTCCTTGAGGATGCCGAATAGGGCCTCCGCTTCCTGCGCATTCGAATTTTCGCCGTGGCCGGAGAAATCCCATTCTACAAACTCGAAGTCCGATTTGGCGCTGAAGAAGCGCCACGAGACGATGCCGCTCGAATCGATAAAGTGTTCGACGAAGTTATACGGCTCGGTCACGGCGTTGCTGACGAAGGTCGGTGGCGGCAGGTCGTTCAGGCCTTCGAAGCTGCGGCCCTGCAGCAGCTCGGTCAGGCTGCGCTCCAGCGCGACCTGGAAGCTTGGGTGTGCGCCGAAGGAGGCGAATACGCCGCCGGTGCGTGGGTTCATCAAGGTCACGCACATCAGCGGATACTTGCCGCCCAGCGAGGCGTCTTTGACCAGCACCGGGAAGCCCTGCTCTTCCAGCCCTTTAATGCCGGCCACAATGCTTGGGTACTTGTCCAGCACTTCCTGCGGCACGTCCGGCAGCGCGTACTCGTTCTCAAGGATTTCGCGCTTGACCGCCCTTTCGAAAATCTCCGACAGGCACTGCACCTGCGCCTCGGCCAGCGTATTGCCGGCGCTCATGCCGTTACTGACGAACAGATTCTCAACCAGGTTGGAAGGGAAATACACGGTCTCGCCATCCGATTGGCGCACGAACGGCAGCGAGCAGATGCCACGCTCTGTCTTGCCCGAGTTGGTATCGATCAGGTGCGAGCCTCGCAGCTCGCCGTCCGGGTCGTAGACCGCGCGGCTGTAGTCGTCCAGGATCTCCTTCGGCAGCGCATCCTTCTTGCCAGGCTTGAACCAGCGCTCGTTCGGGTAATGCACGAACGGCGCATTGGCAATCTCCTCGCCCCAGTATTCGCCGGCGTAGAAGTGGTTGCAGTTGATACGTTCGATGTATTCACCGAGTGCCGAAGCCAGCGCGCTTTCCTTGGTCGCACCCTTGCCGTTGGTGAAGCACATTGGCGAATGCGCATCGCGGATATGCAGCGACCACACATTCGGCACGATGTTGCGCCAGGAGGCGATCTCGATTTTGATGCCGAGATCGGCCAGCACGCGCGACATATTGGCAATGGTCTGCTCAAGCGGCAGGTCTTTACCCGGGATATAGGTCGCGGCGGCCGGATCGGGGTTCAGGGTCAGCAACGCCTGGGCGTCGGCATCGAGGTTCTCCACTTCCTCAATGACGAAATCGGGCCCCTCCTGCACCACTTTCTTCACGGTGCAGCGTTCGATCGAGCGCAGGATGCCCTGGCGGTCTTTTTCCGAAATGTCTTCCGGCAGCTCGACCTGGATCTTGAAAATCTGCTTATAGCGATTTTCCGGATCGACAATGTTATTTTGCGACAGGCGAATATTTTCGGTCGGAATATTGCGCGTATTGCAATACAACTTCACGAAATAGGCGGCGCACAGAGCGGAAGATGCCAAAAAATAATCGAACGGACCTGGCGCCGAGCCATCGCCTTTATAGCGGATTGGCTGGTCGGCAATGACCGTGAAGTCGTCAAACTTGGCTTCCAGGCGAAGCTTGTCGAGGAAGTTGACCTTAATTTCCATAAAAATTGTCCTAATATTGCCTAAATTAGTCTGGCCGCTATTATCCGCGCTTTGGCGCTGCGCAGCAAAGGCTGTTGCCGGGATAGGTAATTGGTCCTACTATGATAAAAATCCCTTTCCGGTTGGTACCTATGCGTATGCTTTTCGGGCGTTTGCTGGTGCTGTTTGCTGCCTTGACCGCAGTTGCGGCCCTCCACGCCGCAGAATCGGACGCCCCGCTCAAAATCAAGCTTACCGCGCACGAGTACCCTCCCTTCATGAGCGAGAAGCTGCCCTATGGCGGCTTGTTGACGCGCATCGTGCGCGAGGCATTCAAGGCTGCCAACGTCGAAGTAGAGATCGAATCACTGTCCAGCAACAACCGGGTCATCACCGGCGTCATGGTCGGCCTGTACGATGGCGCATACGGCTGGGCGCATTCTCCCGAGCGCGATCGCAAGCTGCATTATTCCAAGTCATCCATTTTCACTTTCCGCATGGTCTTCTTCCAGCGCCGCGGCATGGAAATTCCGTGGGAATCGCTGTCGGATCTGGGCCGGTACCAGATCGGCGCCACGCTAGGCAACCATTACTCGGAAGAATTCTCCCTGCTGCACGCGCAGCGCAAGCTTAAGGTGCAGGAGGCGTCGAGCGACCGGAATAATATGCGCAAGCTGCTGCTGGGGCGGATCGACCTGTTCCCGATGGAGGAGGAAGCCGGGCAGATGCTGATCCTGCAATCGTTAAAGCCTGCCGAGCAGGCCAACATCACCTTCCAGGCAAAGCCGATCGCGCTGATTCCCACCTACCTGGTCTTGCGGCGCGACCTTCCGAATGCTGCGGAATTGCTGGAACGCTTTGACCAGGGTTACAAGCAGTTGAGCGATAGCGGACAGCTGGCCCGCATTCTCGGCGAAACGCGCAAGGCCCTTGTCGCCGCTGCACAGCATTCCCAGAACAAACGCAACCAGCCTTGATCCGCGTCTTTCAGGAGAGCCGCCATGCGCCCTGCCTTTCCGCTCAAGTTTGCACTGGCTGTCGCCGGGCTCGATGCGGCCATGGCGCATGCCCAGGAGGGTCGGATCGAGCAGGTGCGGGTGACGGCGCAGCGGCGTGTCGAGGCGCTGCAAAGTGTGCCCCTCAGCATCACGGCGCTTGAGCAGCGCGACCTGGAACGCATGGGCGTGGAGCGCCTGTCCGACCTCGCGCGCGAGACACCCGGCCTGGCCGTGGTGTCCTCGGGGCCCGGGCAGAACATCCTGATCGTGCGCGGCGTCTCATCTGTCGCGGGCACGGCCGGCACCGTTGGCTATTACCTCGACGACACCCCGATTACCGCCTCCAGCAATGCGGCCCTGCTGTCGCTGCGCGGCCTGATCGATCCGGATATTTTCGATATCGCGCGCGTGGAGGTGCTGCGCGGGCCGCAAGGCACGCTGTACGGTTCCAGCTCCATGGGCGGAACGGTCAAGTACATCACCACCCTGCCCGACCTGCGCCAGTTCAGCGGCCGGGCCAGCGCAAGGCTGTCGCATACCAGCGGCGGCGGATGGAATGAGGATGGCAACGCGTCCCTGAACCTGCCGCTCGGCGACGGCGGCAACGCGGCCTTGCGCCTGGGGCTCTTCATGCGCTATGCCGATGGCTATATCGACCGCTATCCGATTGCTGCCGGCGATATCCAGGCCATTGGTCCCGGCGGGCGGCAGGAGAAGAACGCCAATACCGAGACGACCAAGGGCGGGCGCGTGGCCTTGCGCCTGAACCTGGGGAATGGATTGGCCGTCAATGCCTCTTTGTACCACCAGCATATGCGACTCGGGGCGCCGTTCCAGGTGGACGTGCCGCCGGGCAGTTTCGACACCCTGCTCCAGACCCGCCTGCTGCCGGAACCCAGCGTGCAGAAATCATCGCTGGCCAACCTGACGGTCAACAAGAACTTTGGCAGTTTCGAGCTGGTGTCGTCAACTTCCTACTACGACCGGCGCGTCACGGTGACGGAAGATGCGTCCAAGGTGCTGTACTTCTTCCTGTCGCCGTCGCCACAGGATGCGGTCTACCCGGTGCTGATGCGCGGCGAATACATCAACCGCGAAGTCACCCAGGAAGTACGGGCCCTGTCGGATTTCAAAGGGCCGTTCCAGCTGATCGGCGGGCTCTTCTACCGCCATGTGGATGCGCCGCTGGCCTCGGAAATCCCGGTGACCGCGGGCTACAACAGCCGCTTCGGGACCAATTTCGACAGCTTCTTCATCGGCGGGCGGCAGGCGACGGTGCGTGAGACCGCCGTCTTCTCGGAAGCGTCCTACCACCTGGCGCCGGCGTGGACGGCGCGCCTCGGCCTGCGCGCCTTCCGTATCAGGCAAGGATTTGCACAGCAAGGCGATGGGTTGTTCAATGGCGGCCCGTCGGCGGTGGTCGGCGATTCCGCCGACAGCGGCTATACCCCGCGCATCAACGTATCGTGGCAGCCTGGCCAGGACCTGATGGTCTACGCCACGGCATCCAAAGGCTACCGCCAGGGCGGGCCCAATAACCCGGCGCCGGCGGCCTTGTGCGCCAGCGAAATTGCCGGCTTGGGCCTGAGCGATGACGCGCTGCGCAAGTTTGCGGCGGATACCTTATGGAGCTACGAAGCCGGCATCAAGTCGCAATGGCTGTCGCGGCGCCTGACATTGAATGCCTCGCTCTACACCATCGACTGGAACAAGGTCCAGCAGCAGATCGTGCTGCAATGCGGCTTCAACATCACCGCCAATTTCGGCTCGGCGCGCAGCAAAGGGGCCGAACTGGAAGCAAGCTACCAGCCCGTCCCTGGCCTGAACCTGCGCCTGAACGCGGGCTATAACAGCGCCACCCTCGATAACGATGTGCCGGGCACCGGCGCCATGCAAGGCGACCGCCTGCTGGACGTGCCGCGCTGGACCGGCGGCGCGTCGGTCGAATACAACTGGGCCTGGAGCGGCGGTTACGCCGGTTTCGGGCGCCTGGGCGCCAACTACACCGGCAGCGCTTACGCGCTGTACGACCGCAGCAGCCCGTTCCGCCGGCGCGCCGGCTTCACGGAACTCAATTTCCAGTTCGGCTGGCAGCCCGAGGGGAAATCGCCGCGCTGGCGTGCAACCGTCTTCGCCGACAACCTGTTGGACAAAGTCGGCCAGACCGGCCTGCCGGTGGCGATTTCGGCGGACCTGCCCAATACGCGCCGCGTCGCCATCAACCGGCCGCGCACCATTGGCCTCAAGCTGGAAATGCCGTTCTGAGTGCGCCTGAGACTATTGCCAGCCCCCGCCCAGGACCCGGTACAGCGTTACCTGGTTGCTGGCCTTGGCCAGCCTTGCGCTGATCAGATTCTGCTGCGCCGCGTACAGTTCGCGCTGTGAGACCAGGGCATTCAGGTAGGACTCACTGCCCTTCTGGTAGCGCGCCTCGTGGATGCGGAAGCTCTTCTCTGCCGCAGCCGACAGCGACGCCTGCGCCGCCAGCCGCTCGTCCAGCGTGCCGTGCAGTGCCAGTGCATCAGCCACTTCGCGGAATGCGGACTGGATGGCCTTCTCATACCGTGCAATGGCGATATCGCGGCCAGCTCGGGCCATATCGAGGTTGGCCTGGTTGGCGCCACCGGCGAAGATGGGCAGGTTCAGCTGCGGCGCGAAACTCCAGGTGCCGCTGCCGGCCTTGAACAGGCCTGACAGGTCCTTCGCCATGCCGCCGGCGGACGCCGTCAACGAAATGCTGGGGAAGAAGGCTGCACGCGCCACGCCGATATCGGCATTGGCCGCTTGCAGCTGGCGTTCGGCCTCCAGCACGTCGGGACGACGCAGCAACACTTCGGCCGGCAGGCCTGGGGGCAGGTCTGCCAGGCGCGTCACGGACTCCAGCGAGCCTTGCGGCATCAGCTCGCGCGGCACGCTGGCCCCGACCAGCAAGGCCAGGGCGTTCTCGTCGGCCGCCACCTGGGCGCGGAACACCGCAACGTCGTTGCGCGCCGCCTCGGCGCTGGTCTGGGCCTCGTACATGTCAAGGCCCGAAGTGGCGCCCGCCTCGAAGCGGCGCTTTGCCAGTTCATAGGTGATCTGCTGGCTTTTCAGCGTATCCTCCGCCAGGCGCATGCGTTCCTGGCCGGCCGCGAGCGACAGCCAGGCATTCGCCACCTCGGCCACCAGGCTGATTTGCTGCGCGCGGCGCGCTTCGGCCGTGGCCAGGTAATGCTGCAGCGCCGACTCCGACAGGCTCTTTACCCGCCCAAAGAAGTCCAGCTCGAAGGCCGGCAGCGAGAGCCCGGCGTTGTACTGGCGCGAAATGGCCGCCTCGCCGCTGCCGGAAAGCCTGGCCGGCACGCGCTGGGCATTCTGGCCAATGCCCGCATTCAGGTGGGGCAGCTGCTCGGCGCGCGCCACACCGTACTGGGCGCGGGCCTTCTCGATGTTCAGGATCGAGATACGCAGGTCGCGGTTGTTCTCCAGCGCCATCTGCACCAGCTGCGCCAGCTGCTCATTGCCGATGAATTCGCGCCACGCGATATCCGGGGCGGCGCGCACCTCCGTGCTGCGCGCCGGCTTATACGCCTCGCCTTGCGGCCATGCGGCGGCCACTGGAGCGGCGGGACGCTGGTATACCGGCGCCAGGCTGCAGCCGGCCAGCAGCGCCGCCAGGGACAGTGTGATGATTGACTTGTTCATTTCAGTTTGCTTCCGTAATTGCTGCATGGCGTGCCGGGGCGGCTGCACTGGCGGGCGCGGCAAACCAGCCGCGCACCAGTACAAAGAACACTGGCACAAAGAAAATCCCGAGGAAGGTCGCCGTGAGCATGCCGCCCAGGACGCCGAAGCCGATGGCCATCTGCGCGCCAGAGCCGGCGCCGGACGCCATCGCCAGCGGCAGCACGCCCAGGCCGAAAGCGATCGACGTCATCAGGATAGGACGCAGGCGCATTTTGACCGCCTCCAGCGTCGCTTCACGCAGGTTCTTGCCCGACTCCTGCAGTTCCTTCGCGAACTCCACGATCAGGATCGCATTCTTGGCGGACAGGCCGACCACGGTCAGCAAGCCGACCTTGAAATAGATGTCGTTGGCCAGGCCGACGCCCAGCGTCGCCAGCACCGCGCCGATCACGCCCAGCGGCACCACCAGCATCACGGAGAATGGCACCGACCAGCTCTCATACAAGGCTGCCAGGCAAAGGAACACGATCATGAACGAGAGCGTGTACAGCAGCGGCGTCTGCGAACCGGAGTCGCGCTCTTCCTGCGACAGGCCGGACCACTCATAGCCAATGCCGGCGGGAAGCTTGGCGATCATCTGTTCCATCTCGGCCATCGCATCGCCCGAGCTCACGCCCGGCGCCGCCATCCCCTGGATGTTCAGCGAGGAACTGCCGTTGAAGCGCTCCAGGCGTGGCGAGGCCATGACCCATTCGCCGGTGGAGAAGGCGGAGAACGGCACCATCTGTCCATCCTTGTTACGCACCGACCACTTCTGCACATCCTCCGGCAGCATGCGGGCTTCCGCCTCGCCCTGCAGGAATACCTTCTTCACGCGGCCACGGTCGATGAAGTCGTTGACGTAGGCCGAGCCCCAGCCCACCGACAGCACCTGGTTGACCTCGGAGATATCCAGGCCCAGCGCCGCAGCCTTCTGCTGGTCGATGTTCAGGCGGTACTGCGGCGTATCCTCCTGGCCGTTCGGACGCACGCCCACCAGTTTCGGGTTGTTCGCAGCCATGCCGAGCAGCTGGTCGCGCGCCTCCATCATCCGGGCGTGGCCGATGTTGCCGCGATCGACCAGCTGCAGGTCGAAGCCGCCGGCATTACCCAGCTCCATCACCGCCGGCGGCGCAAAGGTGAACACCATGCCGTCGCGCATCTGCATCAGTGCTTCCATGGCGCGCCAGCCGATGTAGCCGGAGTGGTTGTCCAGGCCCGGGCGCTCCTTCCAGTCTTTCAGCTTGACGAAGGCCATGCCGTTGTTCTGGCCATTGCCGGCGAACGAGAAGCCGGCGATGGAGAACACCGATTCCACGTTCGCCTTCTCTTTGGTGAAGAAGTAGTTCTCGACTTCTTCGATGGTGGCCACGGTGCGCTCCTGGGTGGCGCCCGAAGGCAGCTGGATAGCCGAGAACAGCACGCCCTGGTCTTCTTCCGGCAGGAAGGCGGATGGCAGGCGCATGTAGGAGAACGCCAGCACGCCCAGCATCGCTGCATAGACCAGCATCGAACGGCCGCGACGCTGGATCAGCTTGCCGACCATGCCCTGGTATTTCACGCTGCTGCTCTCAAACTTGCGGTTAAACCAGGCGAAGAAGCCCTTCTGCGGCGCATGGGCGCCCGGCTTCAGGAAGGTCGCGCACAGGGCCGGGGTGAACACCATCGCCACCAGCACCGACAGCACCATGGCCGTCACGATCGTCACCGAGAACTGGCGGTAGATCACGCCGGTCGAACCGCTCATGAACGCCATCGGCACGAACACGGCGGAAATCACCAGGCCGATACCCACCAGCGCGCCCGAAATCTGGCCCATGGATTTGAGCGTCGCTTCTTTCGGCGACAGGCCCTCCTCCGTCATCACCCGCTCCACGTTTTCCACCACCACGATGGCGTCGTCGACCAGCAGGCCGATGGCCAGCACCAGTGCGAACATGGTCAGGCTGTTGATGGAGTAGCCCATCACCGCCAGCACGCCGAAGGTCCCCAGCAGCACCACCGGCACCGCCATGGTCGGGATCAGTGTGGCGCGCATGTTCTGCAGGAACAGGTACATCACCAGGAATACCAGCACGATCGCTTCCACCAGCGTCTTCACCACTTCGTGGATCGACAGTTCCACGAAAGGCGTGGTATCGAATGCCACCACTGCCTTCATGCCTTTCGGGAAGAACTTCTGCAGCTCGGCCAGGCTGGCCTTCACGCCGTCGGCGGTTTTCAGCGCATTGGCGCCGGTGGCCAGTTTCACCGCGATACCGGCGGCGGGTTTGCCGTTGAAGCGCACCACGCTCGCATAGTTTTCGCCGCCCAGCTCAATTCGCGCGACATCGCGCAGGTAGACCGTGGCGCCATTGCCCTGCGTTTTCAGCAGGATTGCACCGAACTGCTCCGGCGTCTGCAGCCGGCTCTGCGCGGCGACAGCCGCGTTCAGGCGCTGGCCGCGCACGGCCGGTGCGCCGCCCAGTTCACCGGCGGAGACCTCGGTGTTCTGCGCCTTGATGGCGGCAATCACGTCGGTCGGCGTCAGGTGGTAGCCCTCCAGCCTGGCCGGGTCGAGCCAGATGCGCATGGCGTACTGCGAGCCGAAGTGCTGGATCTCGCCCACGCCTTCGACGCGCGACAGCGGTTCCACGATGCTGGAGGCGATATAGTCGTCCAGGTCGGCGTTCGACATGCTGCCGTCTTCCGATACAAAGCCCAGCACCAGCAGGAAGCTGTTGGTTGCCTTCGACACCACCAGGCCCTGCTGCGTCACTTCCTGCGGCAGCAAAGGCGTCGCCAGCGACAGCTTGTTCTGCACCTGCACCTGGGCGATGTCGGCGTCGGTGCCGCTCTTGAAGGTCAGGGTGATGGACAGGCCGCCGGTCGTGTCCGAGGTGGAGGATATATAGCGCAGGCCATCGATCCCCTTCATTTTCTGCTCGATGACCTGGGTGACCGAGTCCTCCACCGTCTTGGCCGATGCGCCCGGATACATGCCGGTGATCTGGATCGTCGTCGGCGCGATGTTCGGATACTGCGCCACCGGCAAAGTGCGGATCGCCAGCAGGCCCGCCACCATGGTGACGATCGCCAGCACCCAGGCGAAGATCGGCCGTTGGATAAAGAATTTTGCCATGATGTGTTTCCTTACTGTGCCGCCGGCGCGGATTTGAGCGCGACGGATGCCTTGGCCGGCGCGGCCACTGCCGCCTGGCCCGGCTGCACTTTCTGCAGGCCCTCAACGATCAGGCGGTCGCCTGCCGCCAGGCCGGACTTCACCAGCCACTGGTCGCCCAAGGTGCCGCTTGTCACCAGGACGCGCTGCTCCACCACGCCCTTCGGGCCCAGTACCAGCGCGGTGGCCTCGCCTTTCGGGTTGCGCGTCACGCCTTGCTGCGGCACCGCGATTGCTTTCTCGTCGATGCCGTTTTCCACCACGGCGCGCACGAACATGCCCGGCAACAGGTCATGCTTTGGGTTCGGCACGATGGCGCGCAGGGTCACGTTGCCGGTCCCCGGGTCGACACTGGAGCCAGAGAACTGCAGCCGCCCTGCGTGCGGATAGGTCGAGCCGTCGGCCAGCTTGACCACGACGCGCGCCTGGCCGCCGTCCTGTTTCAGGGCGCCGGAGGCAACCAGCTTTTTCAGGCGCAGCATTTCCTCGCCGGACTGGGTGACGTCGACATAGATCGGA
The DNA here is from genome assembly GCF_041914865.1 of Pseudoduganella sp. Lineage (NCBI taxonomy): Bacteria > Pseudomonadati > Pseudomonadota > Betaproteobacteria > Burkholderiales > Oxalobacteraceae > Pseudoduganella > Pseudoduganella sp. The sequence goes on from NZ_JAYSCO010000006.1 coordinate 63,097, forward strand.
TCGAGCTGCTGGACCGTCGCCAGCGCAGTCTCCTGCCCTGCCGTCAGCAAAGCGCCCGGCGTCACGCTGGAGCGGCTGATGCGGCCGGAGATCGGCGACTCGACGCGGGTGTAGTCCAGGTTGATGCGGGCGGTCGCCAGGGCTGCCTTGGCGGATTCGACATCCGCACGCGCCTGCGCCTCCGCCGCCACGGCGTCGTCGACATCCTGCCGGCTCACGCCCTCGATCTGCAGCAGCTCCTTATAGCGGGCGGCCTTCGGCGCTGCGGCCAGCAGGTTGGCTTCGGCGCGTACCAGGGCGGCCCTGGCGGAGTTGAAGGCGGCCTGGTAGGTGGCCGGGTCGATCTGGTACAGCGGCATGCCGGCTTTGACTTCCGCCCCTTCGGTGAACAGGCGCTTTTGCAGCAGGCCGCCGACCTGCGGCCGCACTTCCGCCACCATGAAGGCCGAGGTGCGGCCAGGCAAGGCGATGCTGACTGGCAGCGGCCGCGCCTGCACGGTGTGCACGCCCACCTCCGGTGGTGGCGCTTTGGCCGGCGCCTCGGGTTGGGACTCGCATCCGGCGATCAACGCCGCCGCACATGCGAGGAAAACGAAGTCTTTTTTCATAATTTACTCACGCAAGTAATCACTCATTTAAAGGGTGTGGAATTGGGTCAATTCCGGGGGTATGGCAAGTATCTCAGTCGAGGAACATGCGGCGGAATGCCGCGAAGCCGCTGGCTTTGTAGGCTTCCACGCGTGCCGGGTCGCGCCGGGCGAACTCGATGGTGGCGTTGGCTACGGCAAGGAACAAGGCGTCGGCGTATTCGGTCGGGTGGCCGGCCAGCACTTCGCCGGCGCTGACCGTCTCCATCAAGCCAACGTCGGGGAACAGGGCCGCTTCCGCCTCCCGCGTCTCCCTGGTCAGGATCTCGGTGACGGCAAGCTGCGACAGGGCTTTGTCCCAGACGGGGTTGGCCAGGCACCAGTCGACATGGCTGTTCCACAGGTGTTGCGCCCGTTCCAGCATAGGACGGGACAGGTCGAAGGACTCGTTGGTGGTGGCCCAGCCCAGTTCACAGATGTAGAGGTACATCTCGTTCAGCAGCGCTTCCTTGGTCGGGAAGTAACGGAAGAGCGTGCCTTCCGCGACACCCGCCAGCTTGGCGATCAGCGCCGTCGGGGCGCCCACGCCGCGCTCGGCCACAGCTTCCGCTGCGGCCAGCATCAATTGCAACCTCTTCTCTTCGCTTTTCGGACGGGCCATGTTCAGCTCAATAAATAACGGAGTACTCACTCATTATAGTTGAGCCGAACGGCGATTGCAAACAATTTAATCGAAGTCGAACAGGTCGCTCAGGAACCCTTCCTTCTTCTTTTTATGGTGCGGGTAAGCGCCGTGGCCATGGCTGTATCCGCCGTGCTGCTGGTAGCGCGGATCCGGCTGCTGGTAGCGCGGGTCGGGCGCACGCTGCGGCTGGCTGCCGAACTGGGTGGCTGCGGGAGCCGGTGCGTGCGCCGGGGCCGGGGTGCCGGCCAGGGAACGCTCGATGATCTTGTCGAGTTCGCCGCGGTCCAGCCAGACGCCACGGCAGTTCGGGCAATAATCAATTTCAATCCCCTGGCGCTCACTCATCACCAGGCTGACATTCTTGCAGACAGGGCAATCCATTGCATTCTCCATCATTGTTGCGGATGCCTGATGCTAGGCTGGCAGCCTTAGGCGGTTCTTAAGCGGCCAGCGCAGGGTAATCCGTCAGCCCGCGTGCGCCGCCCCCGAACAGGGTGTCGCGCTCGTGTTCATTGAGCGGCGCCCCGATACGCAGGCGTTCCGGTAAATCCGGGTTGGCAACGAAGGGCCGGCCAATCGCGATCAGGTCGGCCCAGCCCTCCTCCAGCGCGCCGCGGGCGCGTTCGCCGGTGTACTTGCCGGCATAGATCATCACGCCCGGGAAGGCGGCCCGCAGTGCGTGTTTGAACGCAACCGGCATCAGCGGCGCATCGTCCCAGTCCGCTTCCGCGATATGGATGTAGCCGACCCCGATCTCGCCCAGCCGCCTGGCCGCTGCCGTATAGGTTTCTTCCGGGTTGGCATCGACGCAACCGTTCAGCGTGGTCAGCGGCGCCAGGCGGATGCCGACACGGGAAGCGTCGCCGGTGGCGGCCACCAGGGCGCGCGCCACTTCGTCCAGGAAGCGCAGGCGGTTGTCGAGCGAGCCGCCATACTGGTCGCTGCGCGTGTTGGCGAAGGAGTCGAGGAACTGGTTCACCAGGTAGCCATTGGCGCCGTGCAGTTCCACGCCGTCAAAGCCCGCCGCCATCGCGTTACGCGCCGCCTGGGCGTACTGTTCGACGATGCCGGCAATCTCCTGCGTTTCCAGCGCGCGCGGCATGGAGGCTTGCGCAAAGCCGGGCCTGCCGCCCTCGCCTTCGATGAAGACCTGCACGCCGTCGGCCTGGATGGCGGAGGATGAGACCGGCGCCGCCCCGCCCAGCAGGCTGCTGTGGCTCAGGCGGCCAACATGCCACAGCTGGGCGAAGATGCGGCCGCCGGCGGCATGCACGGCATCGGTGACCTGGCGCCAGCCGGCAACCTGCGCTTCGGTGTGGATGCCGGGCGTGCCGGCATAGCCTTTCGCCATGGGCGAAATATAGGTGCCTTCGCTGATGATCAGGCCGGCACTTGCGCGCTGCGTATAGTATTCGGCCATGAGCGCATTCGGCACGTCACCCGGCTGGGTGCTGCGCGACCGCGTCATCGGCGGCATCACGATGCGGTTGGGCAGTTCGAGGGCGCCAAGGCGCAGGGTCTGGAACAATGGGTCGTGCATGGGTCTTCTCCTCAATTAGTCCCAGGCCGGCGCCAGGCCTTCCGGGTTGACGAGGCGGCCATTGCGCTCCAGCGCCGCGATCTGCGCCATGTCTTCGGCATCCAGCTCCAGGCCGGTGGCAAGCAGGTTGCTGGCCAGGTTCTCGCGCTTGGTCGATGACGGAATGACCGAGTAGCCAAGCTGCATGGCCCAGGCCAGTGCCACTTGCGCCGGGGTGGCGCGGCGGCGCGCCGCGATGGCGCCGATCACAGGGTCGGCCAGCACTTTGCCGTAGCCCAGCGTCATGTACGAGGTGATGTGGATGCCCTGCCCTTGCAGGAATTCGACCAGTTTGCGGTTCTGCAGGTAGGGGCTCAACTCGATCTGGTTGGTCGCAATCTGCGCGGCGCCCACGGCGGCGATGGCGCGCCGGGTGTAGTCGATATTGAAGTTGGAAATACCGATCTGGCGCGCCAGGCCGCGTTCCCGCGCCCCGGCCAGCGCCACCATGTATTCCTCGACTGGCACTGCGCTCAGCGGCCAGTGGATCAGCGCCAGGTCCACGTAATCGGTGCCGAGCTTCTCCAGGCTTTCCTCCAGGCTGGCCAGCAGGCGGTCGGCGGCTAAGTTCTCGTTCCAGACCTTGGTGGTCAGGAACAGGTCCTTTCGGGCCAGGCCCGATTGGGCGACCGCCTGGCCTACTTCCGCTTCGTTACCGTAAATCTGTGCCGTGTCGATGGCACGGTAACCGGCTTCCAGTGCATTGCGCACCGAGTCGAAGGCGGCCTGGCCCTGCAGGCGGAAAGTGCCTGCGCCAAAAGTTGGGATAGTCATGATGTGTTCCTTTTCTGTGTGTTTTCAGGCTGCGAGTTTTTCAGGGGAGCCAGCGCCGGCAGCATCACGGCGCTGGTCGATGCGGCCGCTCAGGGCCGTGATGCCCACGGCGGCCAGGGTGACGACGCCGGCAATCCAAGGCGTGTGGATCAGGCCGAAATGGCTGACCACCAGGCCGCCGACCGATGCGCCGATCGCGATGCCGACATTGAATGCGGAGATGTTCAAGCCGGCCGCGACCTCGACGGCGTCCGGCGCCACCTTGTTGGCCTGCTCCACCACGTAGGACTGCAAGGCCGGCACGCTGCCGAAAGCGAAAGCGCCCCAGGCCAGCACCGTCAGCACGACCAGCACCGGGTGTGGCGCGGTGAAGCTCAGCATCACCAGCACCAAGGCCAGGCCGAGGAAAACCTTCTTCAGAGCGCTCACGGCGCCCTCCTTGTCCGCCAGTTTGCCGCCCCAGACATTGCCCACCGCGACCGAGATGCCGTATGCCAGCAGTACAATGCTGACCGCGCCAGGCTGGAAGCCGGAGATGTCCTGCAGGATCGGCGCCAGGAAAGTGAAGGCGATCAGCGAGCCGCCGTATCCCACGGCAGTCATTGCGTACACCAGCAGCAGGCGCGGTTGCAGCAGCACGCGGGCCTGGCGCAGCAATGGCGCAGGCGCCGTGGCCTTGATGTTGCGGGGGACAAAGAGGAATGCGCCGGCCAGTGCCACCAGGCCGAACGCCGCCACCACCAGGAAGGTCGCGCGCCAGCCGAAATTCTGGCCGATCCAGGTGCCGAGCGGGATGCCGGTGACGAAGGCGACGGTCATGCCGCCAAACATGGTGGCAATGGCGCTGGCCGCCTTCTCCTTGCTGACCAGGCTGGTGGCAATGACCGAGCCGACCGAGAAGAACACACCATGGGCCAGGCCGGTCAGCACGCGCGCCACGACCAGCGAGCCGTAGCCGGGCGCCAGCCAGGCCGCCAGGTTGCCGAGCGTGAACAGCACCATCAGGCCCACCAGCAGCGGCCGGCGCGGCACCTTGCCGGTCAGCGCGGTCAGCACCGGTGCGCCGATGGCAACGGCCAGGGCATACAGGCTGACCAGCAGGCCAGCCGAAGGGAGGGTGACGCCGAGGTCGGCGGCGATGGTCGGGATCAAGCCGACGATGACAAATTCCGTGGTCCCGATTGCGAAGGCCGCGATCGTGAGGGCAAGCAGGGCGAGGGGCATGGCAAACTCCATCTGTTGAGATCGGATGCCACTGTACCGGCGCCACTCTTTCCGAAAAAGCCGGTTTTCCGCGAAAGATATTTGATTTAAACTCAAATAATGAAAACCACCCTCGACGAGATGCAGGCATTTATTGCCATTGTGGCCACAGGCTCCATCAGCGCCGCCGCTGAACGCCTGGGCCTGACGGTTTCCGCCGCCAGCCGCACCCTGACCCGCCTGGAAGAAAAACTGGAAACCACCCTGGTCCGCCGCACCACGCGCCGCCTGGAGCTGACGGAGGAAGGGAAAGCCTTCCTCGAGTGCGCGCGCGGCATCATCGCCAAGGTGGAGGAAACCGAGGAAAAAATGTCCTTGCGGCGCCAGGGCCCGGCCGGCCGCCTGCGCATCGATGCCTCGACGCCCTTCATGCTGCACGTGCTGGTGCCGCTGGTGAACGGCTACCGCGAGCGCTACCCGCGCGTCGAGCTGGAGCTGAACAGCCATGAAGGCATCACCGACCTGCTGGAGAAGCGCACCGACGTCGCCTTCCGCATTGGCCGCCTGCGCGATTCGACCCTGCACGCCACGCCGATCGGCACCGGGCGCCTGCGCATCCTCGCCAGCCCGGCCTATATCGCACGCCACGGCGCGCCGGCCAGCGTGGCCGACCTGGCCAACCACACCCTGCTCGGCTTCAACCAGCCGGAAAGCCTGAACGAATGGCCGCTGCTGGACGCCGAAGGCTTGCCGGTTCACATCACGCCCAACATCTACACCTCCAGCGGGGAAACCCTGCTGCACCTGGCCCTGCACGGCGCCGGCATCGTCTGCCTGAACGACTTCCTGGCCAATGCCGACCGCGCGGCGGGACGCCTGCGCCAGGTGCTGGTGGCGGAAACGTTGGAGGTTCGACAACCGATCAATGCCGTGTATTACCGGAATACCGCACTTTCGGCGCGGATTGCGTCGTTTGTCGAGTACGTGAAAGAAAAACTGGGTGAGCGCGGCTTCGACGAGCCGGTATAATATCTCCCCTTGTAAATGTAGGGTTATTACGAATGTCTTTGCTTGATCACGAGCTCGAACTGCTGGCGCCAGCCAAAACCGCGGAAATTGGCCGCGAAGCCATCCTGCACGGTGCGGATGCCGTTTATATCGGCGGCCCGGCCTTCGGCGCACGCCACAACGCCAGCAATCCGATCGAGGATATTTCCTCGCTGGTGGAATTCGCCCACCGCTACCGTTCGCGCATTTTCGTCACGATGAACACGATCATGCACGACTCGGAACTGGAGCTCGCGCGCAAGCAGATCTGGCAACTGTACGAAGCCGGTGTCGATGCACTGATCATCCAGGACATGGGCCTGCTTGAGCTGGACCTGCCGCCGATCCAGCTGCACGCCTCGACCCAGTGCGACATCCGCACCGTGGAGAAGGCCAAGTTCCTGGGCGATGTCGGCTTCTCGCAGCTGGTGCTGGCGCGCGAGCTGACGCTGGACAAGATCAAACAGATCCGCGCCGAAGTCGATACGCCGCTCGAGTACTTCGTGCACGGCGCGTTGTGCGTGGCTTTCTCCGGCCAGTGCTACATCTCGCACGCCGACACCGGCCGCAGCGCCAACCGCGGCGACTGCTCGCAGGCCTGCCGCCTGCCCTACACCCTGTCCGACAACCAGGGCCGCGTGGTGGCCTTTGAAAAGCACCTGCTGTCGATGAAGGACAACGACCAGAGCGCCAACCTGGAAGCGCTGGTCGATGCAGGTATCCGCTCCTTCAAGATCGAAGGCCGCTACAAGGACATGGGCTATGTGAAGAACATCACGGCCAACTACCGCCTGCTGCTGGACGAGCTGCTCGAGCGCCGTCCGGAATTCGCGCGCGCCGGCAGCGGCCGCACCCGCATCCTGTTCACGCCCGACGTCGACAAGACCTTCCACCGCGGCCATACCGATTACTTCGCCAACGGACGCCAGGGCGATATCGGCGCCTTCGATTCGCCGAAGTACGTGGGCGTGGAGCTGGGCGCCGTGGTGCGCATTGGCGGCGACCATATTGACGTCATCACCAATGCGCCGATGGCCAACGGCGACGGCCTGAATTACATGAACAAGCGCACCACGGTCGGCATCCAGGCCAACAAGGCCGAGAAGCTGGGCGACACCGAAGACGGCCAGCGCTGGCGCGTGTACCCGAACGAGCAGATGGCTGCCCTGCCGGGCCTGAAGGTCGGCACCGTCATCATGCGCAACCGCGACCACCAGTGGGAAGCAGCGCTGCACAAGAAATCCTCCGAACGCCACGTGGGCCTGCAGCTGACGCTGTCGGAACAGGCGGGCGGCCTGCGCCTGTCCATCGTCGACGAAGACGGCATCGTCTCGCATACCGATGCGGCGATCGAGCTGCAGCCGGCGCAGAATGCAGAACAGGCGGAAAGCGGCTTGCGCGCCAGCCTGGCGAAGATGGGCAACACCATGTTCGTGGCCGACCACGTTGAACTGAAGCTGTCGCAGCCCTGGTTCGTGCCATCGTCGGTGATCAACGCGCTGCGCCGCGACGCGGTGGCGGCGCACGAAGCGGCGCGCCTGGCGGCCTGGCAGCGTCCTGAGCGCAAGGCGCCGGCGGAACCGCGCGCCATCTATCCGGACACGCAGCTGAGCTACCTGGCCAACGTCTACAACGAGAAGGCGCGCCAGTTCTACCACAAGCACGGCGTGCAGCTGATCGATGCGGCATACGAAGCGCACGAGGAAGCGGGCGAAGTGCCGCTGATGATCACCAAGCATTGCCTGCGCTTCTCGTTCAACCTGTGCCCGAAGCAGGCCAAGGGCGTGCAAGGCGTGCAGGGCCAGGTCAAGGCGGAGCCGATGACCCTGGTCAACGGCGACCACACCTATACCCTGCGCTTCGACTGCAAGCCGTGCGAGATGCATGTGGTGGGCGCCATCAAGCCGGGCATCCTGAACTCCCCTCCTCCATCCGCCGTGCCGTACAGCCCGCTGGTCTTCCACCGCAAGCGCCCGCAGCACTAAGCGAGCAAGGCGCGCGCTTCCGCCAGCAAGCCCTCGGCGCAGGGCTTGCCGGTTTTCGATTCCCTTAACGAGACGTGCCACAGGCCGACGATGCCGGCCAGCTGGCCCTCGTCTTTCGCCTGTTCGATGCGGCGCACCAGGTCGGCGGCCAGCAAGCCCAGGTGCTTGCGCGCTGCGGCAGCCATCAGCTCGCGCGCGGCGGCCAGCGCGGGACCTGGCGCCGGCGCCGGCACAGGCGCCGGTGCGGGTGCGGGTGCCGGTGCGGGTGCCGCCATTGGCGCGGCCGGTGCGGACGCGGCCGGTGCCAGGGTGCGCTCGGCCGCTGGCGGCGCGGCGCTGATCCCTGCCAGGCCCTTGCGCAGCAAGGCCTCGACAGCTTCCAGCATCTCGTCTTCGCCGAGCCAGGTATCGATTTCGCCCAGCGCACGTTGGCCGTCGAGCAGGATCAGCACCGCACGCTGGCGCGCGGTCAGGCCGGCGCTGCGCTGCGCCACTTCGGTGCGGCCAGCCTCGGTCTTGCCGAACACCGTGGCGCGCAGACGGATTCGATTTTCCGGAGTCAGATGCATTTCTTGATGCTAGCCGGAAATTATTACAACATCATTTCAGGGCGGCCCGCCTTCCGTGATATAAAGGCATGACCAACGACCTGCCCGCCCAAACATGCCCATCCGCCTCCGCACGCTAATGGCCTTGCTGCTCGCTGCGGGTGCGTACTATCTGCTGGCACGGCTGGGCCTGATGCTCGCACTGGCGCAAAGCAATGCCAGCCCGGTCTGGCCGCCTTCCGGCTTTGCCCTGGTGCTGCTGTTGCGTTTCGGCCGGCACCTGTGGCCCGCCATCCTGGCCGGCGCCTTCCTCGCCAACCTGGCGGTGTTCGTCACCAACGAGGCCGCCTCTTTCCCGATCCTGCTTGGCGCCTCGCTGGCGATTGCCATCGGCAATACCGCCGAGGCCCTGCTGGCCGAGTGGCTGCTACGCCGGCTCGGCATCGGCAGCGTTGGCTTGCACACCCAGCGCGAAGTCTACAAGTTTGGCGGCGCGAGCGCCGTGGCCGCCATTGCCTCGGCCCTGACCGGCGTGCTCACACTGCGTCTGACCGGCATCATCCCGCCCGAGCTGACCTGGCAGGTGCTGGCCACCTGGTGGACCGGCGATTTCCTCGGCCTGCTCCTGCTGGTGCCGATGGCCATGGCCATCCCGCAGCATTCCGGCTGGCCAGTGTTCAAGCCGGGCCAGCTGGTCTTCCTCAGCCTGCTGCTGGCGGCGACGCTCGTCATCTTCCTGAGCGATTCGCGCCACGCGGCAACCCAGTTCCTGCCCTATGTCCTGCTGCTGTTCCTTGGCCTGGCGGCCGTGAAACGCTGGCGCTCGATGATCCGCATTGCGTTGGCCATCATTGCCGGCGTCGCCATCCCGGCCACCGTCCAGAACCATGGCCCCTTTGTTTCAGGCGTGCTGCACCACTCGCTGCTCTCGCTCTGCACCTTCCTGGCGATCAGCAGCATCCTGGCCTGGGTCCTGGCCACGGAGGAAGATCCGAGCCTGGCGGAAACCTATGTCTGGACACCGATCCTGACACTGCTTTCCTGCATGGCCATCACCGTCACAACCTGGGGCTGGATCACCTTCGACACCGAGTCGCGCACCCGCGAACGCTTCCAGCGCGCCGCCGAGAATGTACGCGAAACCATCCGCATCCGTCTGGAGTCCTACGAATCACTGCTGCGCGCTGGAAATGCCCTGTTCGACGCCTCGGCGCAGGTGGACCGCAACGAGTGGCAGCGTTTTGTCGCCGGCATGGACCTCGCAAACCAATATCCCGGCGTGCTCGGTGTTGGTTTCGCACGCTTCGTGCCAGGCGGCGCGGTCAATGCGCTACGACGCGAGGTCAAGATTTGGCCCGAGGGTGAACGTGACTTGTATGCGCCGATCATCTATCTGGAGCCACGTTCGCCGCGCAACCTGGTCGCCATCGGTTTCGACATGATGTCCGAGCCAACGCGCCGTGAAGCCATGGTGGCGGCCATGCAGAACGGAAAAATGACGGCCAGTGGCCCCATCACCCTGGTGCAGGAAATCAGCGGCCCGAAGCAGGTCGGCTTCCTGGTCTTCCACCCGGTTTATGCCAACAACACATCCGGCCAGCGCGAGCTGCTTGGTTTTGTTTACAGCCCATTCCGCATGGGCGACCTGATGCAGGGAATCTTTGGCGGGAACCTGCGCGAAGTGCGCCTGGATATCCGTTTCCAGGACGCGCAGGGCCAGCTCATGTACACCAGCACCCGCCGCGGCGAGGGACAGAGCTTCACCCGTCTCGCCAGCCAGCAGCATGTGCCAGTGGGCAATAACGGCCAGTCCTGGGCCCTGGACATCCGGCCCACAGCGGCATTCGACGCCAGCGTGGACCAGGGCAAATCCTTCCTGGTGCTGGTCATGGGCACCCTGATCAGCCTGCTGTTCTTCGGCGCGGCGCGCAACCTGGTGCATGAAAGGATCGCCGCCCTGCGCGAGAAAGACCAGTCCGCCCGGCAGCTGGAACAGCAGACCGCCAGCCTGGAAGAGTCGGAAGCGCGCTTCAAGCTCCTGACCTCGCATATCCGCAACCACGCCATTGTCCTGCTCGACCCGAACGGCACCATCACGACCTGGAACGATGGCGCCGAAAAACTCTTTGGCTACACCAGCGACGCCATTGTCGGCCGGCCCCTGCAACTGCTGTTGGCGGAAGGCGATGCGGTCACCAGCATGACGCTCGCGCTCGAGCATGGGCAGGATGAGGCGACGGCCCTGCGCCGCCGCGCCGATGGCAGCACCTTCCTGGCCCTGACCCAGCTCTACCCGGTGCGCGACGACCACGAGCGCTGCATCGGCTACGCCATGATCCTGCGCGACGTTACGGCCGAAAAAGCGGCCGAAAAGGAACTGAATGACGCCAAGACCCAGGCGGAAGCGGCCAGCGCCGCCAAGAGCGCCTTCGTCGCCAATATCAGCCATGAATTGCGTACACCGATGAATGCCGTGCTCGGCCTGAGCCAGATCCTGGGCCGCACCACGCTGAACGCCGAACAGCGCCAGTACCTGGACATGGTGTCCGGCGCCGGCCGTTCGCTGCTGGCCCTGCTGAACGACGTGCTCGACTTCTCCAAGATCGAAGCCAACAAGCTGGAGCTGGCCGAAGACGATTTCCTGGTCGACGACGTCCTCAGCGCGCTGGCGGCCGTGATGGCCATGACCGCTGCCGAAAAAGGCCTGGCGCTCTCCCTGTGCGTAGCGGCCGATGTGCCGCTCGCACTGCACGGGGACGTCCAGCGCATCCAGCAGGTGCTGCTCAACCTGGTCAGCAATGCCCTCAAGTTCACGGAAAAAGGTACGGTCAGTGTCCACGCCAGCCGGTCACCGTCCCAGCCCGGCGTACTGCGCTGGGACGTCAAGGATACCGGCATCGGCATCAGCGCGGAGCAGTTGCGGCGCCTGTTCACTCCGTTCAGCCAGGCCGACGCGTCGATGGCGCGCCGCTATGGCGGCACCGGCCTGGGCCTCGCCATTTCGCAGCGCCTGGCGCAATTGATGGGCGGCACCATTGAAGTAGCCAGCACGCCGGGGCAAGGCACGACCTTCACCTTCCTCATGCCGCTGCGCGAGGGACGCCTGGCCGATCCCTATGCCATGGGCGGCACGCGCAGCAACTGGCGCGTGCTGTACGCCGACCCGGCGCCGGCCATGCAGGAGGAAATGGTGCAGCTGGCCAAGCGCTGGGGTTGGCGCTGCGATAGCGTGGACAGCGCCGGCGCCATGCACGCTGCGCTGGCGCGCCAGCACTACGACCTGCTGGTCTACGACAGCGCATTGGCCGAGGCTGCACGGCAGGCCGGCGTCGCCCACCGCATCTGCGTGCGCAGCCGGCTGGAACAGTCCAATCCCGCGCCTGGCCACGATCCGGAGCTGCTGCGGCCGCTGACCCGCTCGGCGATTTACCACGCGCTCACGGAGCGCCAGGCGGGCGGCGCCGCGAGTATGCCGCCCGCAACGCCGCCCACAACGCCGCCCGCAGCACCGCCGGTTCCCGCCAGCGCCACGCCGAAAGGCGCATTCACCACCGGTCAAAAGGCGCTGGAAGGCTTGTCCATCCTGCTGGCCGAAGACAACCCGCTGAACCAGCTGGTCGCGCGCAGCATGCTCGAAGCGGTGGGCGCCAGCGTCCACATCGCCGAGAACGGCGAGCAGGCGCTCGAATTCCTGCGCAGCGGTGAGGAAGCGGTCGACCTGGTGCTGATGGACGTGCAGATGCCCATCATGGATGGCTTTGCCGCCACCCAGCATATCCGCAAGGAACTGGGCCTCGGCTTGCCGATCCTGGCCATGAGCGCCGGGGTCACCCTGGCCGAGCGCGCCGAGTGCGACGCGGCCGGAATGGATGGTTTCGTCGCCAAGCCGGTCGACGGAGATGACTTAATTACAACAATTTTACAATTTGTCCACGCCGGCGAGCGCAATTGAAATCTCTCGAATTGCCACAAAGGCTATAATTGACAAGCAGTCATTATATTTGTGGGATGAAATGAAAAAGCTTTTGCTCGGGGCTACTTTTGCTGCCCTGTCGTTCCCGGCCCTGGCCGATACGTTCACGACGATTGAAAACAAGCCGCTGTCCGAGTTGTGGGTCAACCCCGGTTTCTACTCCTACCATTTCCAGCGCGATAAGGGTTTCGACGACACCAATCCCGGTTTCGGCGCCGAGTACCGTTTTTCCACGGTCGCCTCGGTGACGGCAGGCCGCTTCCACAACAGCGACCGCCAGATGTCGAACTACGCCGGTCTGTACTACCAGCCCTGGTCAGTCGGCCCGGTGCGGCTGGGTGCAGTCGTCGGTGCTTTCGACGGCTACCCCAAGATGCGCAACGGTGGCTGGTTCCTGGCCGCGATACCGGTCGTCAGTGTCCAGTATCAACGCGTAGGAGTAAATTTTGCTATCGTACCTACATACAAAGAGCGTTTGCATGGCGCTTTTTCCGTGCAGCTCAAGTTCAAGCTGATGTAAACGTATGAACCAGCGTGCATCCATCGAACATCTGCAGGCCAGCCACCTGGCTGAGCTGCAGCGCCTGGCCCGCTTCATTTGCGGGCAGGACGTGCCGGCCGCCGCGCTGCTGGATGACGAGGCCCTGTTCAGCTACCTGCCGCCAGCGCACACCGAGGAACAGCGCAGCGCGCTGGCCGACGTCGCCCACAGCGCGCGCGCCCAGGAGGCCCTGCGCCACAACCTGGCGCGCGCCAACGGTTTCCTGGCCGGTTTCGCCGAACATGCGCCGGCCCCGCTCTGGATCAAGGACGCTGAGGGCGGCTACGTCATGGGCAGCAGCCTGGACAGCCAGGATGGCGGCAGCGCGGAAAACCCGGACGTCACCAAGACCATGGAGACCACGGATGAGGGCCGGCGCCACTGGCTGGTGCATAAGTTCCCCATCCACGTGAACGGCGAATCGTTCACCGGCGGCTCGGCCATCGACGTCACCACCGAAGTCGAGAAAGAGCGCGCGCTGATCCGCCACGACAACTTCTATGTCCTGCTGTCACGCCTGAGCGCCCTGATCCCGCGCTCGCGCACGCTGGAGCAGCTGTGCCTGGACGCCTGCCGCCTGGCCGCCCACCAGGCCGGCCTCGATTGCGCCGCCATCAGCTACAAGACCGACGCCGGCACGCTGCAGCTGTTCGCTTCCGCCAGCCGCGAAGGCCAGGAGCGCCATTGGCAGCCCGGCGAAACGCCGCCCGACTGGCTGGCCGATGAACTGGCGGCCCATGTCATGGCCACCGGCCGCGTCCAGTCCGGCTCGCGCAAAGGACACGACATCGCCTCCTGCATGGCGGTGCCGCTGTTCGTCAACAACCAGGCCTGGGGCGTGGCCACCTTCTATTCGCGCCGCGAGCAGCATTTCGATGCCTTCTACCGCGAACGGGCGGGCGAGCTGAGCAATGAGCTCAGCTACGGCATCGAGCGCCTGGTCAATGCCCAGGAAATGCACCGGCTGGCGCGCACCAATGTGCTGTCCGGCCTGCCGAGCCGCCTGCAGTTTGAAGAAGAGATCGCTGCCCTGGCCGCCTCCGATGCGCGCGGCACCGTGCTGCTGCTGAATATCAACCGCTTCGACGAAATCAGTTCCGCCTACGGCAATGCGGCCGCGGTCGGCCTGATGCGCAATATCGCGCAGCGCCTGCGCTCGGTGGTCGCGGAAAGCATGCTGCTGGCCCACGTCGGCGTCGGCCGCTTTGCCGTCTTCCTGCCGGCCCACGGCACCCAGACGGCCGCCGAGTTCATCCACGAAACCGCCGTGCCCATGCTGCAGGGCGCCTACCAGGTCAAGGAACACAAGATCTGGTGCACCATCAATGCCGGCGCTGCCGCCCTGCCCGACGACGGCACCACGGCCGATGAACTGCTGGTCAAAGCCTGGGACGCCCTGGCCGCTGCGCGCGACCTCGACCTGCGTTTTGGCCAGTACGACCGCGCCGCCGACCGCGTCGTGGCGCGCCAGATCAGCCTGGAAGTGGAATTGCGCGAGGCGCTGGAGCGGCAGGAATTCGTCAACTTCTACCAGCCCAAGATCGACCTGCGTACCGGCAAACTGTCCGGGGCGGAAGCGCTGGTGCGCTGGAACCATCCGCAGCGCGGCCTGATCCCGCCGTCCGAATTCGTGCCGGCACTGGAGCGCACCGGCCTGGTGATCGCCGTCGGCCGCCAGGTCATGCAGCGCGCCATGCAGGACTGGCGCAGCTGGCACGACGCCGGCCTGGCGCCGCCGCAGATCGCGGTCAACGTGGCGCCCGCGCAGTTCCGCTGCGATTCGCTGTTCAGCGATATCGAGCATGCCCTGCACACGGCCGGCGCCGACAAGCGCCCGCTCTCCATCGAGATCACGGAAAGCTCGCTGGTTTCCGACCACGACCGCGTGGTGGAAATCCTGAGCAAGGTGCGCGCGCTCGACGTGCCGGTGGCCATCGACGATTTCGGCACCGGCTATTCCTCGCTGTCCTACCTGGTCAGCCTGCCGGTCGATGTGATGAAGATCGACCGCTCCTTCGTCACCCGCATGTCGCAGGACGCCGGCTATATGGGCCTGGTCAGCACCGTGGTCTCGCTGGCGCACAACCTGGACCTGAAGGTGGTGGCTGAGGGCATTGAAACGGAAGAAGAAGCCAAACTGCTCAAGCTGCTGCGCTGCGAACAGGGACAGGGCTACCTGTATGGCCACCCTGTCCCGGCCGACGAATTCGCCGCCCTGCTCGACGCCGCCTGAGCGGGGCGCAAAACGCCCCGCTGAACGCCCCGCTTAGTGACGCGCAACGGCGCGCGCCGTCGCCACCTGGTCGAGGATATGCTTCGGCACCGCCGCGTAGTGCTGGAACTCCATGGTGTAGGTGGCCCGGCCCTGCGTCAGCGAACGCAGCGAGGTCGAGTAGCCGAACATTTCCGCCAGCGGCACCAGTGCCTTGATCTGCTTGCCGCCGCCGCCCGGGATCTCGTCCATGCCCTGCACCATGCCGCGCCGCGTGGTCAGGTCGCCCATCACATTACCCATGAATTCCTCGGGCGTTTCGACCTCCACGTGCATCATCGGCTCCAGCAGCTGGGCGTCGGCCTTGCGCATGCCGTCCTTGAACGCCATCGAACCGGCCATGCGGAACGCATTCTCGTTCGAGTCCACGTCGTGGTAGGAGCCGAAGGTCAGCGTGGCGCGCACGTCGACCACCGGATAGCCGGCCAGCACGCCCGCATTCAGCGTCTCGCGGATACCCTTCTCCACCGCCGGGATGAACTCGCGCGGCACCACCCCGCCCTTGATCGCATCCACGAACTCAAAGCCCTTGCCCGGTTCCAGCGGTTCCAGCTTCAGCACCACATGACCGTACTGCCCCTTGCCGCCCGACTGCTTGATGAACTTGCCCTCGATATCGCTGACCGCTTTCTGGATCGTCTCGCGGTACGCGACCTGCGGCTTGCCGACCGAGGTCTCGACGCTGAACTCGCGCCGCATGCGGTCCACCAGGATCTCCAGGTGCAGCTCGCCCATGCCGGACATGATGGTCTGGCCCGATTCTTCGTCGGTATGCACGCGGAACGATGGGTCCTCCTGCGCCAGGCGGTTCAGGGCGATCGCCATCTTCTCCTGGTCGGCCTTGGTTTTCGGCTCCACCGCCTGCGAAATCACCGGTTCCGGGAACACCATCTTCTCCAGGATGATGACGTGCTCAGGCGAACTGAGCGTGTCGCCCGTGGTCACGTTCTTCAGCCCGACCGCCGCCGCGATATCGCCCGCAAACACCTCCTTGATCTCCTTGCGTTCGTTGGCATGCATCTGCAGGATGCGGCCCAGCCGCTCCTTCTGCGACTTGGTCGGGTTGTAGACGGTGTCGCCCGAGTTCACGATACCCGAATAGACGCGGAAGAAGGTCAGCTGGCCGACAAACGGGTCGGTCATGATCTTGAAGGCGAGCGCGGAGAACGGCTCGTCATCCGAAGGATGGCGCTCGATTTCCTTGTCGTCCTCGTCATGCCCGGCAATGGCCGGCACGTCCACCGGCGACGGCAGGTACTCGATCACCGCATCCAGCATGGCCTGCACGCCGCGGTTCTTGAAGGCGCTGCCCGCCAGCATCGGCACGATCTCGTTGCGGATGGTGCGCGCACGCAGGGCCGACTTGATCTCGTCCTCGCTCAGGGTCTCACCGTTCAGGTACTTTTCGGTCAGCTCGGGCGTGGCCTCGGCAGCCGCTTCCACCATATGCTCGTGCCACTTCTGCGCCAGCTCCTGCAGGTTGGCGGGAATGTCCTCGTAGCTGAACTTGACGCCCAGCGTCTCGTCGTCCCACATGATGGCGCGCATCTTCACCAGGTCCACCACGCCGTGGAAGTCATCCTCGGCGCCGATCGGGATCTGGATCGGCACGGCGGTGCCTTTCAGGCGGTCCTTGATCTGCTGCTGCACGCGGAAGAAGTCCGCGCCCACGCGGTCCATCTTGTTGACGAAGGCAATGCGCGGCACCTTGTATTTGTTGGCCTGGCGCCAGACGGTTTCCGATTGCGGCTGCACGCCGCCGACCGAGTCGTACACCATCACCGCGCCGTCCAGCACGCGCATGGAGCGCTCGACCTCGATCGTGAAGTCGACGTGGCCCGGGGTGTCGATGATATTGATGCGGTGCTCGGGGAAATTGCCGCCCATGCCCTTCCAGAACGCGGTCGTCGCGGCCGAGGTAATGGTGATGCCGCGCTCCTGTTCCTGCTCCATCCAGTCCATGGTCGCGGCGCCATTGTGCACCTCACCCAGCTTGTGGTTGACCCCGGTGTAGAAGAGGATGCGCTCCGTCGTCGTGGTTTTACCAGCGTCAATGTGGGCGCTGATGCCGATATTGCGGTAACGCTCGATAGGTGTCTTGCGGCTCATCACAATCTCCTTGAACGATGCCTTGCGGGCATCTTCGATTCTATCAGTAACAGGAAGGCGAAGATTGGGCAGCTCAACAAGAATTCAAGGGAGCGGCTTCGCCTTGAGCAGGCTGCTCGACACGGCGAAATTTCCTGCGCCAACATGGTGCAAGGTGTGCAGCCCGGCATTACCTTCGTGAAAATCCCAATGCCCGTTAGCAAATACACGCTCGTCCGCGGCGGCCGCCACGACTTC
This sequence comes from Pseudoduganella sp., assembly GCF_041914865.1. NCBI lineage: Bacteria > Pseudomonadati > Pseudomonadota > Betaproteobacteria > Burkholderiales > Oxalobacteraceae > Pseudoduganella > Pseudoduganella sp. The sequence goes on from NZ_JAYSCO010000006.1 coordinate 80,637, forward strand.
AGCGAAGCAGGTGTCGTAGGCATCCTCCGTGTGCTGCTCGGGGATCAGCCGGCATTCCAGCCAGGCCACACAGCCGTCCGCCAGCAAGGGCGCGCCGGTAACGGCGCCCGTGATCGCCTGCAGGCCGAAGCGCAGGAACTTGTCCTGTTCGCGGCCGCTGCTGGTGCCCACTGCATAGGTCAGGTCGGCAGCCGCAGCGCCCGGGATGCACACGCCAAACACCCCACTGGCTGCGATCAGCTCGCGCGTGAAGGTGCTCTTGTCGATGACGATGGCAATACGCGGCGGGCTGAATTCCACCGGCATGGACCAGGCGGCGGCCATGATGTTGCGGTGCCCGCCATGGGCGCTGGTGACGAGGACGGTGGGACCGTGATTGATGAGCCGGCTGGCATGTTTGAGCGCAACCGGCTGGAAGTGGGGAAACTGGGGGAGCGGACGTGTCATCCGCGCATTCTAGCGCTTTCCGAGGCGCCTAGCGCGGCGACCCGCCCAGCACGCGCGCCGGCAGCATGACAATGGCGCGCAGCAGTTCGAACACCGCTTCGACGCCGATACCGAGCAGGCGGAACGGCAGCAACAGCAGCCAGACCACCGGATACATGACAAGCGCCAGCAGGGCCAGCGGCCAGCACAGGAAGAGCAGTAGCAACCAAAGAATGAAGCCGAACATCCTCACCTCCATGAGAGTTGAGGCAACTGTATAGCGGACGTCCGGCCCGGACAACGGACATGCGACCAAATGCAGATTTGGCCGATGGATGGTGAAAAAAACGGGTCAGGCTGCGAAGGCCGGCAGCGCCGCCGCCACCCGCTGCAGCGTGGCGCGCATGGTGGCCTGCAGCGACTGGATCTGGCCGCCGGCGCGGTAGGCGAAACTGACCTCAACCGTTTCACCGGCGCGTACTTTCAGCGGTTCCGCGAGCGGCAGCGTCATGTAATGGTTGAGCCAGTCAATCGTGCTGTTGCGCTCGGCCACGACGGCCAGGATGTTCTTGGTAATGAAGCGCAGGGCATTCAGCTCACCGTCGCGCTCGGCCACAAACTGGCCTTCCCAGCGGTACAGCAGCTCGTTGGGCTGGGTGAAGTCGATCAGGGAATAGACCTGGGGCTGGGCCAGCTCGCTGGTGCCGTTCTGGATCTGGCCGGGCTGCTGGAACTGCACGATCGGCGCATGGAAACCATCGAAATCGTATTCCTGCTGCACCGGCTGCACCGCCATCAGCACCGCCTCCGGCATGAACACCGGCAGCGGACCGCCAAAGCGCTCCAGGTAGCGCTGCTTGAAATGCTCGATCACTTCCACCTGCTTCTCGCGCAACATGGCGACGTGGATCATTTCGCAGATCACCACGTCCACCGGCTCCGGCGGCAGGTACTCGAAGGCGTCGGCGTGGATGACTTCGACGCGCTCGCCGTTCTTGTTAATTGCGAGGAACTTGCGCGCTTCCTGCACCATGTCCGGGTTGAACTCGACGCAGTAGACTTTGCTTGCCTTTTGCGCGGCGAAGAAGGACAGCACGCCGGTGCCGCCGCCCAGTTCCAGCACTTTCATGCCCGGCTTCACGGCATAGTCGATGGCCGCCTTGAAGTTGTGCATGCGGTTGGCGTCCATCAGCATATTGTGGTGGTAATGGACGGGGATGAACTGGCCAAGGTAACAGCTCTCGATTTCGCGTTCGTTCAGCATGGCGGGCAGCGCGGCAGGCGCGCGGTGGGTTTTCGACACGTGAATTGTCACCCGGGCCGGACCCGTCCATTTGCACGATATGAAGTGGAAATACCGCTTTATTTCTTGCCAAGGTGGCGCTGGATGGCCTGGGCGATCCACGGTTTGTCGGCGCGGATGGCGAATTCGGCGGCGTCCATGCCCCAGGCGCGGTCCTTCAAGGTGGCGTCGGCGCCCTCCTGCAGCAGCAGGTTGGCCGCATCTTCCATGCCTTCGCGCGCGGCCAGCATCAGCGGTGTCATGCCGGTGGGCGATTCGGCGTCGATATAGGCGTGGCGCTCGAGCAGCAGCTTCATGATGTCGAGGTCGCCTGCCGCGGCGGCGTAATGCAGCGCGGTCCAGCCGGGGCGGTTGATCTGCGCCCCCTTGGCCAGCAGGGCCAGCACGGCCGGCTTGTTTTTTTGGAAAGCCGCCATCATCAGGGCGGTGTTGCCGTTGGGGGCGGCCTGGTCGACCCGCAGCTGCGGCTGCGCCAGCAGCAGCTGGGCCACCCTCATCGCGTTGTAGCGCATGGCGACGATCAGGCCCGTCTCGCCACGCTCCGGCTCGGCGATATTGGGGTCCAGGCCACGCGCCAGCACGGCGCGCACGGCACGCTCATCGTCCAGCTGCACGGCGCGGAAGAAGCGCACCGCGTCTTCCTGGGGTGTCGGCGGCTCGGCCTTTGCCGGCGCCCAAGGCGCGGCCATGGCCAGCAGGGCGAGCGCCGCGCAGCGCTGGATGGCGGCGCGGCGGGCTGGCATCAGGCGGCAGCCTTGAACAGTTCGAAGAAGTTGGCCGAAGTCTGCTCCGCCACCTGCTCCACCGGCACGCCTTTCAGTTTGGCGATGAATTCGGCGACATGGGCCACGTAGCCAGGCTCATTGGTCTTGCCGCGATACGGCACCGGCGCCAGGTAGGGCGAGTCAGTCTCGATCAGCATGCGTTCGAGCGGCACTTCCAGCGCCACGGCCTGCAGCTCCCTGGCGCTCTTGAAGGTCACGATGCCGGAGAAGGAAATGTAAAAGCCCTGCTCCATCGAGGCGCGCGCCACTTCCAGCGATTCGGTGAAACAGTGCATCACGCCCGCCACGCCGCCCTGGTCGGTACCGGCGCCCTCTTCGCGCATGATGCGGATGGTGTCTTCCGATGCCGAGCGGGTATGGATGATCAGCGGCTTGCGCGTTTCGCGCGAGGCGCGGATATGGGTGCGGAAGCGCTCGCGCTGCCACTCAAGGTCGCCTTCCAGGCGGTAGTAGTCAAGCCCGGTTTCGCCGATGGCGACGATTTTCGGGTGCCGGGCCAGTTCGACCAGCTGTTCGACACTCGGTTCCGGCGTGTCCTCGTAGTCGGGGTGGACGCCGACCGACGCGAAAATATGCGGGTACAGTTCGGCCAGCGCCAGCACGCGCGGGAAGTCGGGCAGGTCGACCGAGACGCACAGGGCGTGGCTGACCTTGTTTTCCGCCATCTTGGCGAGGATTTCAGGCATCCGGGCGGCCAGCTCCGGGAAGTCGATATGGCAGTGGGAATCGATAAACATCCCGCCATTTTATCGAAAATCGTGTCCGCCCTCCAAACCCGGGAACTTTTCCCCGCCGCGCCTGTCGAATGTCAAAGCCTCCTGCAGGCAGCTCAGCCAAAGTAGCGGAAACCCGCTAAAGGAGGTGATATGGACATCGAGGAACGTATGGCCAAAGTGGAAACCGACGCTGCGGTGCTAAAGGAGGCTCAGCGTTTTCTCATTCAAGAAATGAATGACCTCAAGGCAACAATGGACCACGGTTTCGCCGAGCAGCGCGCCGCCCTGGCCGAGCAGCGCGTTGCGCTGACGGAACTGCGCGACACGATGGAGCGCGGCTTCGCCGAGCAGCGGGCAGCTTTGGCCGAAGAGCGCGCCGCACGGGAACGCGCATTACGTTGGACGTTCAGCGCAATCCTGGCGGTTCTTGCCCTGGTGCTCGGGTTGGTCGCGCGGATGGCCGGGGTGCTCTGAAAGCCCGCCGCCGTCAGGCGACGCGCTTGCCGAGGATGACCAGGTCGCGCTCCACGCCGTCCAGGTTGGCGACGCGCGGCAAATTGGCCCAGGTCTCGAAACCGAATTTCTCAAACAGCGCCAACGACGGCTTGTTGTGGCCAAAGATGAAGCCCAGCACCGTATGCACATTCACCTGCGGCGCAAACGCAATCGCTTCCTGCAGGGCATAGCGCCCTACCCCTTTACCGCGCCACGCCTCGTCGATATAGATCGAAACTTCCGCCGTGCCCGCATAGGCCGGGCGGCCATAGAAGTTGGAATAGGAAATCCAGCCGATAATGCCATCGCGCCCCGCTTCTTCCACCACCCATAGCGGACGGCGCGCCGGCTGGTGCTCATGGAACCACGCCAGGCGCGACTCGACCGAGACCGGCTCGGTATCGGCCGTCACTTCGCGCGAGGCGATGGTGCTGTTGTAGATGGCGACGATGGTGGGCAGGTCGTCAAGCGTGGCAATACGGTGGCGGAACTTCGTCATGCGTTACAGTGTGTGGGTGGCACGGGACGAGCGCAGCGCGGCGCCCAGGATTTCTTCGATACGCAGGCGGGTGCGGGTGCCGGTCTCGTCGTCCGGGAAGTGCACGCCGATGCCCTGCGTCTTGTTGTTGGCCGCGCCCGCAGGCGTGATCCATACCACCTTGCCGGCGATCGCGTACTTGTTCGGATCGTCCATCAGCGACAGCAGCAGGTAGATTTCGTCACCAATCTTGTACGGCTTCTGGGTCGGCACAAACATGCCGCCATGCTTCAGGAAAGGCATATAGGCCGCATACAGGGCCGCCTTTTCCTTGATCGCCAGCGACAGGACGGTCGGCCGGTTCAGCGGTACAGTGTTTGGATCGGTAGGGCTTGCGCTCATTCATTTCCTTTCTTCAGCTACAGCAAGCGGTGTAGTCGAGAAGCATATCTTCAATAAACAGTTTCGGCGACAGCGGATGGTCGGAGGTGGCGCGCCGTTCGTTGGCGCCCTTGATCGCCCCCATCAGGCGGCTGATATTCACCTTGTCCGCCAGTCCGGCCAGTTCACGCTGGTAACGGGGATAATAACGGATGTTTCCTGCAAGTTTGTACGAAAAAAGGTCGTAAAGCCAGCGCTGTTGCCAGGATACCAGTGCCGTCAGCGGTACTTTTTGCAGTTTATCGGCCGTTTTCAGGGCGCCTTCGACGCTCGGGCGGGCCAGGTATTGCAGGAAAGTGTCCAGTTCTTCGCGGTTGCCCGTTTCCGAGGCAGCGGCGGCGGCGAGCGGCGAGCCGCCCTGTTCGCGCAGCCAGCTGTCGGCGTCGGGCACGCCCTGCTCCTTGAGCCAGGCCAGGGCTTCGGCATGGGCCGGCATCGGCATGGCGAACTTGCGGCAGCGCGACAGGATGGTCGGCAGCACCCGGTCCAGGCCATTCGAGGCCAGCAGGAACACGGTGCCGGGCGGCGGTTCTTCCAGGGTCTTCAGCAAGGCGTTGGATGCCGGCATGTTCAGCGCCTCGGCCGGGTACAGCACCACCACCCGCAAGCCCTGGCGGTGGGTTGAAATGTTCATGAAATCCGACAGGGCGCGGATCTGCTCGATCTTGATCTCTTTGGACGGGGCCTTCTTGGCGGCTTTCTTGTCTTCGCCCTCCTCGCCCTCGCCCGGCTCGTCTTCCATCGCCTCCGGGCGCACGCGGCGGTAATCCGGGTGGCTCTGCTGCTGGAACCAGCCGCAGCTCGGGCACTCGCCGCAGGCATGGCCGTCCGGGCGCGCGTTCTCGCACAGCAGGGCCTGGGCAAACTGCTCAATGAAGTCGGCCTTGCCGATGCCGTTGGCGCCATGGAACAGGATGGCGTGCGGCATGCGCTGGCGCAGCTGCTGCAGCTGCTGCCAGGCGCCTTGCTGCCACGGGTAGACGTGTCCGCTCATTCCAGCGCCCCGACGATCTGCGCCAGCTCGGCCTGGATGTCGGCAATGCTGCGGGTAGAGTCGATCACCCGGAAGCGGTGCGGCGCTTCGGCCGCGCGGCGCAGGTATTCGGCGCGCGTGGCCATGAAGAAGTCGGCCTGCTCGCGCTCGAAGCGGTCCAGCTCGCGCGTCGCGTCCAGGCGTGCGCGCGCCACTTCCAGCGGCACGTCGAACAGGATGGTCAGGTCCGGCTCCAGGCCCGGGTGCACCCACTGCGCCAGGGTTTCCAGCTTGGCGCGGCTCAGGCCGCGGCCGCCGCCCTGGTAGGCGAAGCTGGCGTCGGTGAAACGGTCGGAAATGACCCAGGCGCCGCGCGCCAGGCCTGGCTCGATCACCTGCGCCACGTGTTCGCGCCGGCTGGCAAACACCAGCAGGGTCTCGGTTTCCACGTGCATGGCTTCGTGCAGCCACAGTTCGCGCAGCTTTTCGCCCAGCGGGGTGCCGCCCGGCTCGCGCGAGCTGACCAGCTCAAGGCCGCGTGCCTTGACCAGTTCGCCGACGAACTGGATATGGGTCGATTTGCCGGCACCGTCGATGCCTTCGAAGGTGATGAATTTACCGCGCTTTGTCATTATTTATTGTCGTTGATACTGGTTGACCGCCCGGTTGTGGTCGGTCAGGTTGTCGGAAAACTGGCTGGTGCCATTGCCGCGCGCCACAAAATACAGCGCGCCGGACTTGGCCGGGGCCAGGGCCGCCGTCAGCGATCCCACGCCGGGCAGCGAAATCGGGGTCGGCGGCAGGCCGGTGCGGGTGTAGGTATTGTAGGGGGTGTCCGTTTCCAGGTCCTTTTTGCGGATATTGCCGTCGAACTTGGGGCCGATGCCGTAGATGACCGTCGGGTCGGTCTGCAGCATCATGCCCAGCTTGAGGCGGTTCACGAAGACGGCGGCAATCATGTTGCGCTCGGACTTCTGGCCGGTTTCCTTCTCCACGATGGAGGCCATGGTCAGCGCCTCGTAGGGATTCTTGTACGGCAGGCCGGGCGCGCGCTGCTCCCAGGCTTCGGCCAGGCGCTTCATCAGCATGCTGTGCGCCTGGCGGAAGATCGCCAGTTCGCTCGAACCCTTGGCAAAGAGATAAGTATCCGGGAAGAACAGGCCCTCCGGCTCCTTGAAATCGGGATTGATGCGCGCCATCAGCTCGCGGTCGCTCAGCTCGACCGTGTCGTGCTTCAAGCCCTTATGCGCGGCGATGGCCTGGCGCATCTGGCGGAAGGTCCAGCCTTCGATGATGGTCAGCGACTCCTGGGCAAACTCGCCGCGCACCAATTGCTCAATCAGGCGCAGCGGCGTGGTGCCGGGTTTCAGCTCGTACGTGCCAGCCTTGAGCTGGCCGCTCTTGCCGGAGACCCGCGCCAGCAGGTTGAACATGAGGGGCTGGATCGGTACCCCGGCGGCCGCCATCTGCTGGCCGGCCGCGCTGGCGCCGCTGCCCTTGCTGATGGTGAACTCAATGGCCGGTTCCTCGCCAATGACAGGCTGCCCGGCCCACCAGGCAAAGCCGCCCACGGCCGCCGCCGCGGCCAGCAAACCCAGTGCGATCGTCTTTCTTATAAATGCCATTTCCGAATGCCCGTTCGATACCCTATCTTGAACCAGATTCAGCCTGGACAACAGCATTTTCCAGGCCTCCGGCGCAAATTTCGCGGGATCACTATAATGAAGCCCGTAATGATAATGCTTCATCGTCAGGATATGGGAATTTATGAATAACTGGAATCAACTTTTGACACAGGAACAAGACACGCTGACCACGAGCCAGCTTGCCACCGGTTTCGTCGCCCCGCTCACCGACCAGGGCCTGATCGCCTTCAGCGGCGAGGAATCGGCCAGTTTCCTGCACAGCCAGTTGACCAATGATGTGGAACACCTGGGCCCGGGCGAGGTGCGCCTGGCCGGGTATTGCTCGCCGAAGGGCCGCATGCTGGCCTCCTTCCTCATGTGGCGCAACGAGGAATCGGTATTCCTGCAGCTGCCGCGCGCACTCCAGCCGGCGGTGCAGAAACGTTTGCAGATGTTCATCCTGCGCGCCAAGACCAAGCCGGCCGACGTGACCGAGCAGTTCGTCACCCTGGCCGTGGGCGGCGGCGACGCCGAAGCGGTCCTGCAAACCTGGTTTGACGTGCTGCCGGCCAAGCCGTTCAGCAAGATCGATCATCCGCTCGGCACCGTGCTGCGCGTGGCCGACGCCTTCGGCGCGCCGCGCTACCTGTGGCTGGCGACGCCGGAAACGGCCAATATGGCCGCCTCCATGCTGAAGGACCGCCTGGTGGTGGGCGGCAACGAGGCCTGGCGCCTGTCCGAGATCCATGCGGGCGTGCCGCAGGTCGGCCCGGGCACCCAGGAGCAGTTCGTGCCGCAGATGGTGAATTTCGAGCTGCTGGGCGGCGTGAACTTCAAGAAGGGCTGCTATCCCGGCCAGGAAATCGTGGCGCGCAGCCAGTACCTGGGCAAACTGAAGCGCCGCACCGCCCTGGCCACGATCGCCGACCTGGCTGCCGCGCCGGGCGCTGAAGTCTTTACCCCAGCCGATCCGGAACAGCCATGCGGCATGGTGGTCAACACCGCGCGCAACGGCGCAGGCGGCGTGGACGCCCTGGTGGAGATGAAGCTCGATGCGCTGGAGGCGGGCGACGTGCGCTTCGGCTCGGCCACCGGCCCGGCTTTGCAGTTCAAGCCCCTGCCCTACGTGCTGGATAAACTCGACGTCTGAGCATGGACCTCTACGTGTATTACAAGGTGCAGGACGCTGTTGCGGCGGACCTGCAGGCGGCGGTTATCGCCATGCAGGCGGGCCTGGCGGCCGCGCACGGCGTCGCGCCCCAGCTCAAGCGTCGCCCGCCGGCGGCCGACGGCCCGCAAACCTGGATGGAAGTCTATCCCTCCGTCGACAGCGCGGCGTTCAGCGCGGCGCTGGAGGCCGCGGTGGCGCAGGCCGGGCTGGCGCGCTGGATTGACGGCCCGCGCCACGTCGAGATTTTCGAGGATTTGCCGCCATGTGCCTGATCGTTTTTGCCTGGCAGGTGGTACCGGGTGTGCCGCTGATCGCCGCCGCCAACCGCGACGAATTCTACGACCGCGCCGCCACGCCCGCCGCGCCATGGGCCGAAGCGCCGCACATCTTCGCCGGCCGCGACCTGAAAGCGGGCGGCAGCTGGATGGGCATCACGCGCCCGCCCGACGGCAGCAGCGCCGCCGCGCCCTCGCGTTTTGCGGCGATCACGAACGTGCGCAACCCGCAGGAGCACAATCCGCTGGCGCCATCGCGCGGCCAGCTGGTGGCGGACTTCCTGGCGGGCGCCATGACGGCGCAGGAATACGCGGCGCAGGTCGCGCCCAAAGCGGCGCAATACAATGGCTTCAACCTGGTCCTGTGCGATGGCCGGGAGCTGGTCTGGTATTCCAACAAGGGCAGCGACGACCCGCGCAACGGCAAGCCGCTTGAACCGGGCATTTACGGCCTGTCCAACGCCCTGCTCGACTCGGCCTGGCCGAAGGTGCTGAAAACCAAGGCGCAATTCGCCAGCCTGCTGTGCCTGGGCGCGCCGGACGACGCCTATTTTGAGATGCTGTCCGACACCACCCGCGCGCCGGACATGCGCCTGCCGGAAACCGGCGTGCCGCTGGAGCTGGAACGGCTGCTGTCGGCCGTGAAGATCGAATCGCCGAATTACGGCACGCGCAGCTCCACCGTCGTCAAGCTGTACGCCGACGCCCCGGCGGAACTGCACGAGGTGCAGGTACGCTAGGACTGCTTACGGCAGCTGCTCGCGCACGCAGGAAGGTTTTTCCTTGCCCTGGCGCGAGCAGGAAATCAGGGTGCGGGTGCCGGTATCGATGGCGTAAAAATGCGTGGCGCCGTTCGCGCCCACCGGGGCGGCGGCGGCGGCCGGCCACACCGTGCCGCCGTTGACCTGCGCATGCGCCACTTGCATCGGGCTCATGGAACCAAACAGGAAGCCTGCGCCAAACACCGCGCACACACCCAGCGCTACGATCGTACGTTTCATTGCTCTACTCCTGGAATTCGTAAGTCATTTCAATGTGGGCGATGCCCGCTTCAAGGAAGACGTCGCCCGCCATGGCAAAGCCATGGGCCAGGTAAAACTCCGCGGCATGGGTCTGGGCGCTGAGCACGACGCGCTGGTCGCCGCGCTCGCGCGCCTTTTCCATCAAGCCTTTCAGGATGGCGCCGCCAACGCCGCTGCCGCGCGCGCTGCGCAGCACCGCCATGCGGCCGATATGGCCGTCCGGCAGCAGGCGCCCGGTGCCGACCGGCTGGCCGGCGGCGTCGTAAGCGACAGCGTGCAGGCAGCCCGCGTCGCGTTCGTCCATCTCAAGGTCGGCCGGCACGTTCTGCTCGCGCACGAAGACTTCCATGCGGATCGGTTTCGCGTCGGCCTGCATGCTGGCCCAGTCGCCAAAGCGGAGTGTCGTCGTCATGCCGCGCATTCTCTCACAACATGGCGCGCAGGGCGTCGCGCACTTGCGGAGTGGCGGCGTACGGGTCGGCCGGATTGGCCTGCGCCACCATGTCGCGCGCGCGCAGCGCCACGCCATCCAGGGCCTGCGGGTGGGTGAAGATGTAGAACCGGCCCTCCGCGATGGCGGCGAACGTCAGTTCCGCCACGTCGCGCGCGCTGACCTTGCCGGACGTGACGGCCTTGGTGACCATGGCCTGCGCCGCCATCTGGCTGGCGGTCGGCTTGTCTTCCATCGGCGCGTCGCCGGGACGGTTGCGGTGCGACTGGTGGATGCCGGTCGGGACGAAGTACGGGCACAGGACCGAGGCGCCGATCGGCGCGTCCACCAGCGCCAGGTCGTGGTACAGGCTCTCCGTCAGCGCCACCACGGCGTGCTTGGAGACGTTGTAGACGCCCATCACCGGCGGGCACAATACCCCCGCCATGGAGGCCGTGTTGACGATGTGCCCCTCATAACCGGGTTCGCGCCTTGCGCATTCCAGCATCAGGCGGGTGAAGATGCGCACGCCGTGCGCCACGCCGGTGACGTTAACGCCCATCACCCAGTCCCAGTCCGATTCGCTGGCCTCCCACAGCAGGCCGCCGAAACCGACGCCCGCGTTATTGAAGACAAGGTGCACCGCGCCGAACTCGCCCATGGCCGCATCGGCCAGGGCCTGCACTTCGGCGGAGTGGCGCACGTCGCAGCGCAGGCCGATGGCCTGGGCGCCTTGCGCGCGCAATTCCGCCAGCGTGGCGTCCAACGCGTCCTGCTGCACGTCCGCCAGCACCAGCTTCATGCCGAGCGCGTGCGCTTTCAGCGCGAACTCGCGGCCAAAGCCGCTCGCGCCACCGGTAATCACTGCAACCTTGCCTTCGAAATTTTTCATGGGATCAGCTTCACAAGTTGCTTGCCTAGGTTGCGGCCTTGTAGCAGGCCGATAAGGGACTCCGGCGCGGATGCCAGGCCCTGGGAAATCGTTTCACGGTACTTCAGTTTGCCGGCCGCCACCAGCCGGCCCATCTCGGACAGGCCCTGCGGCCACAGCTCCATATGCTCGGTGACGATGAAGCCGCGCAGGGTCACGCGGTTGAGCAGCAGCTTCTTGGCGTTGCGGATCGGGATGTCGGCGCCGGTATAGCCGGCCAGCAGGCCGCACAGCGCGACGCGCGCGAAGGCGTTGGTGCGGCCCAGCGCGGTGTCGAACACTTCGCCGCCGACGTTCTCGAAAATGGCGTCGATGCCGCCCGGCGTGGCGGCGGCCAGGTCGGCCTTCAGGTTGCCGGCCTTGTAGTCGACGCAGGCGTCGAAGCCGAGTTCGCGCACCACGTAATCGCATTTTTCCTTGCCGCCGGCGATGCCGACGGCGCGGCAGCCCGCCAGCTTGGCCAGCTGGCCCACCGCGCTGCCGACCGCGCCGCTGGCCGCCGACACCACCACGGTCTCGCCCAGGCGCGGGCGCAGGATCTCGTGCATGCCGAACCAGGCCGTCATGCCGGGCATGCCGATCACGCCCAGGTTGGCCGACAGCGGGGCGTGGGCCGGATCGACCTTGCGCAAGCCTTCGCCGTCGGACACACCCATCTCGGCCCAGCCGAACATGCCGGCCACGAACTCGCCCACGGCGAAGCCGGGATGGCGCGACTCGACCACTTCGCCCACGGTGCCGCCGATCATGGTCTGGTCCAGCGGCTGCGGCGCGGCATAGCTTTTCGCATCGCTCATGCGGCCGCGCATGTACGGGTCGAGCGAGAGATAGTGGTTGCGCACCAGTAGCTGGCCTTCGGCCAGCGGCGGCACTTCAACTTCCTCGAGCCGGAAATTCTCCGGCACGACAACACCGCGCGGACGCGAGGCCAGCACGATGCGGTGGTACTTGGTCATGCAAACTCCTTAAACAGCGGATACCCCGCCGTCCACCGCCAGCACCTGGCCGGTAATGTGGCGGCCGGCCTCGGACGCGAACAGCGCAATGGCGCCCTTCAGGTCCTCGTCGCCGCCAAGGCGGTTGAGCGGGGCGGCCGCGGCGAGCTTATCCTCGCCCATGGCCTTGATCACGCCTGCGCTCAGCTTCGAGGGGAAGAAGCCCGGCGCCAGCGCATTGACATTGATGCCGTACTCGCCCCATTCGCCCGCCAGGGTGCGGGTGAAGTTGACCAGTGCGGCTTTGGACGTATTGTAAGCGATGGTCTTCATGGTGCCGGGGGCATTGCCCATCAGGCCCGCGATCGAGGCGATATTGATGATGCGGCCGGAACGGCGCGGAATCATCGAACGCTTGCCGACCGCCTGCGACAGCAGGAAGATGCTGCGCACATTCAGGTTCATCACCTTGTCCCACGCCTCCAGCGGATACTCCTCCGCCGGCGCGCCCCAGGTGGCGCCGGCATTGTTGACCAGGATATCGATATGGCCGCCCAGCGCCGCCAGCGCCGCTTCCACCAGCGGGTCGATGGCGGCTTCCTTGCCCAGGTCGGCGGCGATGGCATAGGCTTCCACGCCCTGCTCTTTCAGCACGGCCACCGCTTCGTCCAGGTCGGCCTGCTTGCGCGAGGTCAGCACCACTTTGGCGCCCAGTTCGCCGAGCGCCAGCGCCATTTGCAGGCCGAGGCCGCGCGAGCCGCCCGTGACGAGGGCGGTCTTGCCGTGCAGGTTGAAGAGTTCGAGGGTGGTGGTCATCGCCAGGCTTCCTTTCAGGTGGTGTAGTCCATGCACTGGCGCGCATCGCGCACAGCGCTGAAGAATGGTTTGAGTGCTGCGTGCTGCGGGTGCGACTGGTAGGCGTCGAGCGCCTCCTTGCTGTCGAATTCGGAGTACAGCACCACATCGTAGGTCGCCTCCAGCCCCGGCTCGGCCAGGCCCACTTCCAGCTTGCGGATGCCGGGCACGATGCCGGCGCAGGCTTCCAGCTGCTCCTTCATCCTGCGCGCGTTGGTGGCGCGGTCGGCGCCTTCGGCGTGCTCTTTCAGCTTCCACATGACGATGTGCTTGATCATTCAGCTTCCCTTCAGAACCACGCGTCCTGCATGTCGAGCGCGGTGGTGTCGAGCCGTTCCAGCAGGTCCAGCTGCGGCTGGACCTTGGGCAGCTCCCATTGATAGAAATAGCGGCAGGCCTGCAGCTTCCCGCGCCGGAAATTGTCGTCCGGCAGGCGGGCGGCGGCCATGGCCTGCTGCAGCCAGATCCAGGCCACCACCACATGACCCACCGCTTCCAGGTAGACGGTGGCGTTGGCCAGCGTCTTATTCAGGTCGCCGGCAGCATACAGCGCCGCGGTCACTTCTTCAACCCGGCGCCAGGCCGCGTCCAGCGCCTGCCCGTGTCCGGCCAGCTGGGGCTCGGCGCTGGCGCGCGCCGCACCGGCCGTGGCCCGGATCTCTTCGCCCATGGTGGCCAGCAGCGCGCCGTCGTGGATGCTGGCCTTGCGGCCCAGCAGGTCGAGGCCGTGGATGCCGTGCGTGCCTTCGTGGATCTGGTTCAGGCGGTTGTCGCGGTAAAACTGTTCGACATTGTATTCGCGCGTGTAGCCGTAGCCGCCATGCACCTGGATCGCCAGGTTGTTCGCTTCCAAGCACCACTGCGAGGGCCAGGATTTGGTGATCGGCGTCAGGAATTCGAGCAGCCGGCCGGCGCGCTGGCGCAGCTCGGCGCTGTCGCCGGTATGCTCGTCGTCCACCAGGCGCGCACTGTACAGGCACAGGCCGAGCGCCCCTTCGGCATAGGCTTTCTGCGCCAGCAGCATGCGCCGCACGTCGGTGTGGGCGATGATCGGCAGCTGCGGCGCGGCCGGGTCCTTGGCGGCGGGATGGCGGCCTTGCGGGCGTTCGCGCGCATATGCGAGCGCGTGCAGGTAGCCGGTGTAGCCCAGCACCGCCGCGCACAGGCCGACGCCGATGCGCGCCTCGTTCATCATGTGGAACATGTTCACCAGACCCTGCCCCTCGCGGCCGACCAGGTAGCCGACCGCGCCGGCGCGGCCGCCGGGACGGTACTTGCCTTCACCGAAATTGAGCAGGCAGTTGGTGGTGCCGCGGTTGCCCATCTTGTGGTTCAAGCCCGCCAGGGCGATGTCGTTGCGCTCGCCGCTGTCCAGGAATTTGGGCACGATGAAGAGCGAAATCCCTTTCACGCCGGGCACCAGCTTGCCGTCCGGGCCGGGAATCTTGGCCAGCACCAGGTGCACGATGTTCTCGGCCAGATCGTGCTCGCCGGCGGAAATCCACATCTTGTTGCCGGTCAGGCGGTACTGGCCGGCCGCGTCCGGATCGGCTTCGGCGCGGGTGGCGATGTCGGACAGGCTGGAGCCGGCCTGCGGCTCGCTCAGGCACATGGTGCCGAACCAGCGCCCCTCCAGCATGGGCCGCACGAAATGCTCGACCTGGGCGCTCGACGCGCATTTGAGCAAGGTGTTGGCATTGCCGATGGTGAGGAAGGCGTAGCTGGAAGTGGCCATATTGGCCGCCGTGAAGTAGGCGGTGATCGCCTTTTCCACCAGCAGCGGCAGCTGCATGCCGCCCAGTGCGTAATCCTGGCCGGCGGCCATGAAGCCGGCCGCAGAAAAGGCGTCCAGCGCGCGCCGCACGTCGGGGATCATGCTGACCTTGTCGCCGTCGAACTGCGGCTCCTGCTGGTCGCTCAGTTTGTTGTGCGGCGCGAACAGTTCGGTCGCGATCTGCTCGGCGCTGTCGATGGCCGCGCTGAAGGTTTCGCGGCTATGGTCGGCAAAGCGCGGCCGTTTGGACAGCGCTTCCGCGTCCAGCCAGTCATACAGCATGAACTCGACATCGCGTCGGGACAGCAGCATGGGGTCTCCTTGTCTAGGTCTTTCCGGCCAGCATAGCACAGCCGCGCCATTTTTAGCACGGTCGTTCGCGTAATTGTCCTGTTTGTAAGTTTTGCGTAAGTTTCAAGCAAGAATGACGTAAGGATATGGGTCCAGACTGCATCCTGCCGTTGAAGCATTTGGAACACTAACTACTACATTGGAGACAAGCATCATGGCAATTAGCTCTGGCACCGCCGACGCGCGGAACATGGGGAACGGCAAGTCCGCCCCCATGACCAAAGAGGAGAAGAAGGTCATCTTCGCCTCCTCGCTCGGTACCGTGTTTGAATGGTACGACTTTTACCTGTACGGTTCGCTGGCATCGATCATTGCCAAGCAGTTCTTCGTGGGCGACCCGACCACCTCCTTCATTTTCGCGCTGCTGGCCTTTGCCGCCGGCTTCATTGTGCGCCCGTTCGGCGCCATCGTGTTCGGCCGCCTGGGCGACATGATCGGCCGCAAATACACCTTCCTGGTCACCATCCTGATCATGGGCCTGTCGACCTTCATCGTCGGCCTGCTGCCGAACTACGCCAGCATCGGCATCGCGGCGCCGATCATCCTGGTCGTGCTGCGCCTGCTGCAAGGCCTGGCGCTGGGCGGCGAATACGGTGGTGCCGCCACCTATGTGGCCGAACACGCGCCGCACGGCAAGCGCGGCCTGTTCACGGCCTGGATCCAGACCACCGCCACGCTCGGCTTCTTCCTGTCGCTGCTGGTGATCCTGGGCGTGCGCCAGTCGATGCCGCTGGAAGAATTTGAAGCCTGGGGCTGGCGCATCCCGTTCCTGGTGTCGGTCGCCCTGCTCGGCATCTCCGTCTGGATCCGCCTGTCGATGAACGAGTCGCCAGCCTTCGCCAAGATGAAGGCGGAAGGCAAGACCTCCAAAGCGCCGCTGAGCGAAGCCTTCGGCCAGTGGAAAAACCTGAAGATCGTGATCCTGGCGCTGGTCGGCCTGACCATGGGCCAGGCCGTGGTGTGGTACACCGGCCAGTTCTATGCGCTGTTCTTCATGATCCAGACGCTGAAGATGGACATTGCCACCGCCAACATCCTGATCGCCACCGCGCTGATCCTGGCCACCCCGTTCTTCATCTTCTTCGGCAGCCTGTCCGACAAGATCGGCCGCAAATGGATCATCCTCGGTGGCTGCCTGATCGCCGCCGCTACCTACTTCCCGCTGTTCGGCGCCCTGACCCACTACGGCAACCCGCAGCTGGAAGCCGCCATCAAGAACTCGCCCGTGGTGGTGGTGGCCGATCCTGCCTCCTGCCACTTCCAGTTCAACGCGACCGGCGAGAAGAAATTCCCGTCCTCCTGCGATATCGCGACCTCGATGCTGTCCAAGGCGTCGGTGGCCTACACCCGCCAGGATGCGCCAGCCGGCACTGTGGCGACGATCAAGGTGGGCGACAAGGTGGTGCAGTCCTTTAACGCCAGCATGACCGCCGACGGCCTGAACTTCGACGCTGAATCGAAGAAGAAGGAAGGCGAACTGAAGAAAGCGGTCGGCGAAGCCGTCAAATCGGCCGGCTACCCGGCCAAGGCCGATCCAGCCCAGATCAACAAGCCGATGGTGGTGCTGATCCTGTTCGTGCTGGTGCTGTACGTGACCATGGTGTACGGCCCGATCGCCGCCATGCTGGTGGAGATGTTCCCGACCCGCATCCGCTACACTTCGATGTCGCTGCCTTACCACATCGGTAACGGCTGGTTCGGCGGCCTGCTGCCCACCACTGCCTTCGCCCTGGTGGCCTTCAAAGGCGACATCTACTACGGCCTGTGGTACCCGATCTGCATCGCCCTGGCGACCCTGGTGATCGGCGCCCTGTTCGTGCGCGAAACCAAAGACAACAACATCTACGCCCACGATTAAGGGCGCGCGCCGCAACCCCGAAAGCCGCCTGCGGGCGGCTTTCTTCGTTGGCGCCCCCCGCTCAGCCCAGCCAGGGCGTGTACTCGAAGCCGCCGCCGATCAAGCCGGCCAGCGCGCCGACGTTCTCCTTGCTTTCGCTGAAGCCCACCAGCACCTGCGCCACGCTGGAAATTTTATTGTCGAGCGCAGCGGTCCAGAAGTCCATGCCTTCCTTTTCGCCGGCGCGGTGCAGGACATTCTGGTACAGGCGCGCCACCAGGTCCTGGTTGGCGGGCGCCTCGCCGTAGAGCTTTTTGAACTCGCTCGAGGTGACGAAGCCTTGCGCGATATCGACCAGGCTGTAGCCCTTGTCCGCCTGCTCGATCCAGTAGCCCAGTCCTTCGCTGTCCGGCTTGCGGTCGAAGGCGGCCTGGTACAGGCGGTACACCTGGCCCGCCTTGCCCTCGGCATCGAAGGCCAGCGCGCTGGCGCCGAAATGCAGGCGCTCCACATTGCGCAGGGTGGTGGCGCTGCCGTCCAGCGCCATCACGCTCCAGCCATCGTCGGCCTGTTCCAGCCGGTAGTCGGAACGCTGGCCGCTGAACCAGGCATGGTCGCACCCGGCGCCGCCGTCCAGCAGGTCATTGCCCTTGCCGCCCACCAGCTGGTCATCGCCGTCGCCGCCGAACAGCTGATCGTCGCCGGCAGCGCCTTCCAGGGTGTCGCGCGCGGCGCCGCCGCGCAGTTCGTCGTTCAGCGCCGTGCCCAGCAGCTTGGCGCCGCCTTCGCCGCCATAGTGGCGCACGCCCACCTTGCCGCCTTGCGGATCGATGCCGGCGCTGAAGTTGGAGGCGGTCAGCGTGCCGGCCGACACGTTGGCCAGCGCCACCAGCGGCAGGAAGGCCGCCAGATAGCCGGCGGCGCCGTCGGCATCGTACTCGATCCAGGTGTCGCTGCCGCGCTGCGACAGGCGCAGGAAGCCGGCCGCGCCGAATGGGTTGTCCGCCAGTTCGCCGATCCGGCCCAGGCCGCCCAGCAGCAGCACGTCGCCGCCGGCACCCGCCTTGAAATCGGTGACCGTCAGCGTGCCGGGCACCAGCTTGGCCAGGTCATAGGTGTCGCGGCCCTCGCCGCCGCTGGCCACGATATCGATCGCGAAGATGCCGTGCGCCGCCACCGCCAGCCGGTCGTGGCCGCTGCCCAGGTCGACCGTCGGCGCGATGTTCTTCAGGCCCGGGTTCCAGCCCACCAGCACCGTGTCGTTGCCGTCGCCCGCCTGGTAGGCATTGCTGCCGCTGCCCTGCAGCGTATCGTTGCCGCTGCCGCCGTCCAGCAGCGATTTCGCCAGGCCGCTATCGACCAGGCTGTCGTTGCCCGCGCCGCCGCGCAGCACGTTCAGGCCGCCGCTGTCACTCAGCTCATCGTTGCCATCGCCGCCGTCGAGCAGGTCGTCGCCCGCACCGCCGGCCAGGCTGTCGTTGCCGGCGCCGCCGGACAGGGTGTCGTACCCGTTGCCGCCCTCCAGCCGGTCGTTGCCCGCGCCGCCATCCAGGCGGTCGTCGCCGTCGCCCCCGTCGAGCTGGTCGGCACCGTCCTCGGCGCTGTCGCTGCCGCCATCGAGCAAGTCATTGCCGGCGCCGCCGCGCAGGATGTCGGCCCCGCCGCCGCCGCGCAAGGTGTCGCGCAGGTAGCCGCCCTGCAGCAGGTCGGCTTTGTCGGTACCCTCCAGCGTGATGCCTTGCTCGCTGCCGTCCGGATTCAGGTAGCCCAGGAAGTTCTTCAGGGTCAGGCTGCCCGCCGTCACTTTGGCCAGGCGCACCACGACCTGCTCCTTGACCATCACCAGCGTATCCTCGCCCTGCTGCACCAGCGACACCAGGCCCAGGCGCGCCAGCGGGTTGCCTTTGGCCGTATGCCACAGCGCCGTGTCGTAAATCACACGCAGGTCCAGCATATCGCCCTGGTCGCCGGCCTGGAAATCGCTGATGATGTAGTCGGCGTTGCTGCCATCCTTGGGCGGGCTCCAGATATTGAAGGTATCGCGTCCGCTGCCGCCGCTCGCGCGCACCGACCACGACGCCCGGCTTTCAGGCGCGTATTTGACGTTGATGATGTCGTCGCCGGCGCCGCCGTCGATGGTGCCGGCACCATAATCGATCCACAGGCTGATCCGGTCGTCACCCTCGCCGCCGCGCAGCGTGTTGGCACCCACCGCGCTCAGGATGTCGTTGCCGGCGCCGCCGTCCAGCAGGTTGCCCTCGCCCTGCTCGGACAGCACGTCGTCGCCATCCTCGCCGAAGAGCTGGTCGCGGTTGCCGCCGCCGTATAGCTCATCGTCCCCGGCCCCGCCGTAGATGAAATCCATCTCGTTGCTGCCATACAGCAAATCCTTGTTCGGGGTTCCCGTCAGCTTCATCCGCTCTCCGTCGCGCAAAAAGGGCCGATGATATAGAAAAAGTATTAAAACTTTCTCTCAAAAACTATCCGTTACAGACAAGCAGGCACAAAAAACGCCGCGCAAGGCGGCGTTGATCGCGTGCGCTGGACGCATCAGCCCAGCCACGGCGTGTATTCGAAGCCGGCGCCGATCACACTGGCCACCTGCGCCACGTTTTCGGCGCTTTCGCTGAAGCCCACCAGTACGCTGCTGAGCGGCGCCAGTTTCTGGTCCAGCACGTTGAGCCAGTAGGCGCGCCCTTCCGCGTCCGGCGCGCGGTGCAGCACATTCTGGTAAAAGCGGTCGACCAGCTCACCGTTCGCTGGATTGCTGCCATACAGCTTGCGGAATTCGTCGGAATTGATGAAGCCAGCCGCAATGTCGAACAGGCTGAAGCCCTTCTCGGCGGCGGCCATCCAGTAGCCCACCCCTTCCAGGTCCGGCTTGCGGTCGAACGCCGCCTGGTACAAGCGGAACACCTGGCCGGCCACGCCGTCCACGTCGAGCGCAAGCGCGCTGGCGCCAAAATGCAGGCGCTCGACATGACGCAGCTCGGTCGTGGACGCGCCATCGAGCGCCGTCACGCGCAGCATCCCTTCGCTTTGTTCCAGTGCATAGGCCGCGCGCCCGGCACCGAACCACGCGTGGTCGCGCCCGGCGCCACCGTCCAGCATGTCATAGCCGGCACCGCCGTACAGCTGGTCGTCCCCGCCGCTGCCAGCCAGGATATCGTCACCGGCGCCGCCATACAGGGCATCGGCCCCGCTATGGCCCCGCAGTTCGTCGTTCCATGCGGTGCCGTGCAATGTCTCCCCTTGCGGACGGGCCAGCCGGTACAGGCCGACCTTGTCGCCGTGCGGGTCGATGCCGACGCTGAAATTGGACGCCACCAGGTCGCCCGCCTTGACGTTCTCCAGGATCACGAGGGGCCTGTAGCCGAACTCGATGCCGGCGGCGCCATCGGGGTCGTACTCGATCACGGTTGCATGCTCCTGCTGCGCCAGGCGCAGGTAGCCCGGCTTGCCGAATGGGTTCTCCAGCAGCGACTGCAGCTTGGGTATGCCGCGCACCAGCAGCACATCGCCACCGGAGCCGGCGCTGAAATCGGTCACCGTGAGGGTGCCCGGCAGCAGCTTCGCCAGGTCATAGGTGTCGCGCCCGGCACCGCCGGTCGCCCGCACGTCATTGCTATAGACGCCGCTATTGCCGAACGAGAGCGTGTCGTAACCGCTGCCAAGATCCACGACCGGCGCGGTCTGGCGCGGCCCGTAGTTCTGGCACACCACGGTATCGTTGCCGTCACCGCCACTGTAGCGGCCACTGCCATTGCCGCTCAAGAAGTCATTGCCGGCGCCGCCCTCCAGCTGAGAGCCCGCGCGCCCGCTGTCCTCCAGGCGATCGTTGCCCGCACCGCCGCGCAGGATGTTGACGCCAGCGTCATCGGATAGCTCATCGTCGCCGTCGCCGCCCTCCAGCGTGTCATTGCCATTGCCGCCGACCAGGCGGTCGTTGCCGGCGCCACCGCGCAGCAAATCGGCACCGCCGCCGCCCTCGAGCACATCGGCGCCGTCGTCCTCGGCCTGCGTGCCGCCATCCAGGAGGTCATCACCCTCGAGGCCGCGCAGGGTATCGGCGCCGCCCGCTCCGTTCAGCACGTCGCGCAGTGCGCCGCCCCACAAGGCATCGGCGCCAGCCGAACCGTGCAGCGTGTAGCCATTCTCGCTGCCATCCGGATTGACGTCGCCCTGGAAATTCTCGATAGTCAAGTCGCCCACCGCGACGTTTAGCAGCCTTGTCACCACCTGGCCCCGCATCACCAGCAGCGTGTCGGCCCCCTCCTGCACCAGTGCCAGCCAGCCGCCCGGCGCCATCGGATTGCCCTGCGCCGGTCGCCAGCCGATTTCGTACAGGACCCGCAGCCCCAGCACATCGCCGCCGGCGCCCGCTTGGAAGTCGGTGATCACCAGGTCAAGGCCGCGGCGCAAGGCCTCCGGCCCCGCGATGTCGAACACGTCGCGCCCACTGCCACCGCTGGCCCGCACCGACCACACTTCCTTGCCATACGGTGAGCTCTTGATGTCGATGTAGTCGTTGCCATCACCGCCGTCGAGCGTAGCCGAACCGCGCCCGATCGTGAGGTACAGCGTATCGTTGCCGGCCCCGCCCAACAGCTGGTTCGCGCCGCGCGCATCCAGCAGGTCATCGCCGTCGCCGCCGTCCAGCACATTGCCGTCATCACCTTCGGTGAGCACGTCATCGCCTTCTTCGCCATACAGTTCGTCCTGGCCGGCGCCGCCTTCCAGTTTGTCATCGCCGGCGCCGCCGCGAATCCGGTCCGCCTCGTTGCCGCCCGATAAGACGTCCTTGCCTGCCGTTCCCGTCACATTCATCTGTCTGTCCCGTAATGCTCAGCCCATCCAGGGCGTGTATTCAAAGCCGGCGCCGATCACCTTGGCCACCTCCGCCACGTTCTCCGCGCTTTCACTGAAACCGACCAGCACGCTGCTGAGCGGCGCCAGTTTCTTGTCCAGCACATTGAGCCAATAGGCGCGCCCTTCCGCGTCCGGCGCGCGGTGCAGCACATTCTGGTAAAAGCGGTCGACCAGTTCGCCGTTCGCCGGGTTGCTGCCGTACAGCTTGCGGAACTCGTCGGAATTGATGAAGGCGGCCGCAATGTCGAACAGGCTGAAGCCCTTTTCGGCGGCGGCCATCCAGTAGCCCACCCCTTGCAGGTCCGGCTTGCGGTCGAACGCTGCCTGGTACAGGCGGAACACCTGGCCACCGATACCGTCGATATCGAGGGCGATGGCGCTGCCGCTCAGCTGGATCCGTTCGATGCCAAGCAGGGTGTCGGTGCCGCCCTGCCCCGCCAGGTCCTGCACTTTGAAGCCGCCAGCTTCGGCCCAGACCTTGATGTCGGCGCTGGTGCGCGCCAGGTGCATGTAATCGAGGCCGGCCCCGCCATCGAGCGTGTCATTGCCGTCGCCGCCAGTCAGGCGGTCATTGCCGTCACCGCCCAGCAGCACGTCGCTGCCGCCCGCACCGGACAGCACGTCGTCGCCGGCGCCGCCGGACAGCTTGTCGTCGAAATTGCCGGCGATGATACGGTCGGCGCCGGCGCTTCCCTCGACCACCAGCGCGCCGGCGGCCGCGCGCGGGTCGATGCCGTCGCTGAAGGCCGTGTACGTGAGGGAGGCGGCGTCGGTGTTTTTCAGGGTGAACCACAGCTTGCTGGCGCCGCCGCTGACAATCATCACCTCGCTGTCCTGGCCGGACTGCACCAGCTTCAGCACGCCTTCGGCAAACGGATTGGCTTTCTCGAAGCCGGTGAGCTTGCGCAGTCCCTCCAGGACCGCCAGGCGGTCGCCGGCCGCCACGTCAAAGTCCATCACCACGTTCGCCCCTGCGGCCGCGACCCCAAAGTGGAACCGGTCGGCACCGGCGCCACCGGTCAGTTCGACCGTCAGGTCACGGTCGTAGGTATACAGCACGGCCAGGGTATCGTTGCCCGCGCCGCCGTTCGCCTGCACCCGGTGCGCGCCGCCCGCGGTCGCGTTGTGCAGCTCGATCTCGATCCTGTCGTCGCCCTCGCCGCCGTCCAGCACGTCGTTGCCGGCGCCGCCGCTCAGGCGGTCCTTGCCGGCACCGCCCTCCAGCAGGTTCTTGCCCGCTGAGTAAGAGGTCAGCGTGTCGTCGCCCTCGCCGCCGCGCAAGATGTTGTCGCCCTCGCCGTCGAACAACTGGTCGTCATCGCCTCCGCCCTCCAGCAAGTCATTGCCGGCGCCGCCGCGCAGGTAGTCCCGGCCGGCGTCGCCGCGCAGGACATCGTCGCCCTCCTCGCCGCTGAGTTCGTCATTGCCGGCGCCGCCATGGAAGGTGTCGTGCATGCGCGTGCCATACATGCGGTCATCCTGGGCGCCGCCCTGCACCGGGCTGGCCGTCAGGCTGCCATCGGGCGGGTAGCCGCCGACGAAGTTGGCGCCGGTCAGGGCGCTGGCCTGTACATTCTCCAGCGTCAGCACCGCCTGGAACTGCTTCTCGCCTTTGCCGTCACTGTCCCAGTACAGGACGGCATGCGCGCCGTCTTGCTGCAGGCGCATGGTCCCCCCTTGCGCAAAGGGATTGATGGCCTCGGGATAGTACCCGATCAGCCTGGTCAGGCTGATGCGGTCGCCGCCGGCGCCGGCGCTGAAGTCGGTGACGATGTAACGGTTGTCCTGCGGCGCATAGGCCAGCTCGTAGGTATCGATGCCGGCACCGCCGGTCAGGCGCGCCTCGGTGCCGCGCGACGATTCCAGGCGGAACACGTCGTCGCCAGCGCCGCCGGACGCCGACACGGCCTGGCGCGGCTCGACGTTGTAATAGTCGCGGGAGTTGAAGATGATGGTGTCATCGCCGTTGCCGCCCTCGGCGCGGTGCTGGCCAGCGCCGACCGTGATGCTGTCATTGCCATCGCCGCCCAGCAATTGCGAGCTGCCGTTGTTGGCGCTCAAGCTGTCATCACCGGCACCGCCATCGAGCGTGTTGCTGCCTGCCTCGTCCATCAGGTAATCGGAGCCGGCCCCGCCAGACAGCTGGTCGTCGCCCGCGCCGCCGTCCAGCTGGTCGTTGCCGTCGCCGCCGCGCAGCACGTCGTTGCCGCCCTCGCCGCTCAGTCTGTCGTTGCCTGCCGCGCCATCCAGCGTATCGTTCAGGAAATCGCCGCGCAGGGTATCGTCGCTGTCGCTACCCAGCAAAACCAGGCCGGTGTCATCGCCGGCCGGCGACAGGCCGCGCGTGAAATTGTCGCGCGTGAAGGCGCCGGCCGACGTGTTGCTGAAGGTCGCCACGTCGCGCCAGCCGTACGCGGTGCCCGCCGCCCCATCCTGGTCCAGCTGCAGGACGGTGTGCGCGCCATCCTGCTGCAGGCGCAAGTGGCCGGTGCCGAAGGGGTTCTGCTTGAGAACGCCCGGCAGCATCCCCAGCACATCCATGCGGTCGCCGCCAGCGCCAGGCATGAAGTCGCTGATCGTGATCTTCTGGTTGACATTGCCGCGAAACTCGTAGGTGTCGCGCCCGGCGCCGCCGCTCACGTCGATGATGGCGCTGCCGTAGTAGCCGCTGAAACTCACGGTGTCGTCGCCGTCGCCGCCCGACACGCTGATCTTGTTGCTGCCGCTATCCCCGCCATAGATGTCAATGTCAAAACGGTCGTCGCCCGCATCGCCCAGCAGCTCGGCGATGCCGCCGCTGATCGCCAGGCGGTCATCGCCGGCACCGCCCTCCAGCCGGTTGGTGCCGGCGGCGTACGCGCTCAGGCGGTCGTTGCCACTGCCGCCCAGCAGGATATTGTTGCCGCCACCGCCGCTCAGCTCGTCGTCCCCGGCGCCCCCGTCCAGCCTGTCGTTGCCGTCATCGCCGTACAGGCGGTCGTCGCCACTGCCGCCGCTCATTTGGTCGTCGCCACTGCCGCCTTGGAGCGCGTCGCGGCCCATGCCGCCCAGCAGCGTGTCGTTGCCGCTGCCGCCGTCGAGCTCGTCGCCGTATTCATTGTCGGGTTCATCGCCACCAATCAGCGTATCGTTGCCGTGGCCGCCGCTGAGCTGGTCGTTGCCGCCCAGACCGTTCAGCACATCGTCAAGCGCGGTACCCGCCAGCTTGTCGGCGCCGGCGCTGCCGGTCAGCGTGATGCCCTTGCTGCTGCCATCGGGGGCATAGCCGGCGACAAAGTTCGCACCGGTCAGCTGCGCTGCCGTAACACCGGCCAACGTCACCAGGCGCACCGGGCCCGCGCTGGCATCCGCCGCGCCGTTCCGGTCGTACCACAGCACGGCGTCCGCCCCCGATTGCTCCAGCTTCAAGTAGCCCGCCGCCCCGAACGGGTTGCCGGTATAGCCATACGGCAGCAGGCCGGTAATATCCAGGCGGTCGCCGTCGGCCACGCTGAAGTCCTCGATACGGATGGCCCAGCTACCGCCACGGCCTTTGAAGGCGATGGTGTCCGTGCCCGTGCCGCCGCTTAGCACCAACTCGCCATTGCCGGAGGGCAGCTCATACACCTCCAGTCTGTCGTCGCCCGCGCCGCCATCCATGCGCACCGTGCGGTTGGCCTCGCCGTACGCATGGTAGGCACTGATGCTCAGCGCATCATTGCCGGCGCCGCCGGCCACGCTGCCGTCGCCGGACAGGTAGCCGTTCACCTCCAGCGCATCGTCGCCTTCGCCGCCGTCGGCGACAAAGCCGCCGCCGCCCACGGTAATACGGTCCTTGCCAGCGCCGCCGTACAACTCGTTCTCACCTTCGAGGTCGGACAACAGGTCGTTGCCGTCGCCCCCTTCCAGCACGTCGTTGCCCGCGCCGCCATACAGGTAGTCGTTACCGGCACCGCCATCGAGCCTGTCACTGCCGTTGTCCCCGCTCAGCCTGTCATCCCCGGCGCTGCCTGTCAGGCGGTCGTTCCCATCGCCGCCATTCAACTGGTCGCCGTAGTAGCCGGACACCCCGGCACCGCCGACCAGCACATCATCGCCGCCATGGCCCCACAACTCGTCGCCGCCGGCGCCGCCATCGAGATAATCGCCCAGGTCGCTGCCGACCAGCTTGTCGGCGCCATCGGTGCCCTGCAGGTTGACGGCCACAGGGCTCAAGCCGGTGGTGAAGGTGAAGTAGTAAGGAGCGCGCACAGCGGCACCGGTGGCATCGACCAGCCAGTCGTCGCTGAAGGACAGTCGGATGGCGGTTCCGAAAGGCAGGTCCTGCGGTGGGTCGATCGTGACCGTATTGCCGTTGATGCTGACCACACTGCTGCTCATCAGGTCAGACAGCAGCGCCTTGCCGGACTCGGTGACGATCTGGAATTTGCCGGGTCCGGCCTTCACCGGTCCGCTGAAGGTCAGCACGATATTGCTTTTAGTATCGACCTGGTGGGCATAGTCGGCAGGGGTGCGCGCGATCAGGGTGACGCTGGAGGTCATTGTGATTTAGTCTACGAAAGTTTCAATTGCGCGAGATCATATACAAAAAGTCGCGCAAATTTCTCACGCAAAGTCACCAGCCGCCATAAAAGAGCGGCGCCGGCGGCGTAAAAAAACGCCGCACAAGGCGGCGTTCCGGACTGGCTGCACGCGCGGTTCAACCGATAATGCGCAGCGAGAAGTCGGTGGCTTTCACGTCCTTGGTCAGGGCGCCAATCGAAATACGGTGCACGCCGGTTTCGGCGATGGCGCGCACGGTGTCGAAGTTGACGCCGCCGGACGCCTCCAGCAGCGCGCGGCCGCCGTTGACCTGCACCGCCTGGCGCATCATGTCCAGGCTGAAGTTATCGAGCAGGATCGATTCCGCACCCGAGGCCAGGGCTTCTTCCAGTTGCGCCAGCGTCTCCACTTCCACCTGGATCGACACTTTCGCGTCGAGCCGCTTGGCGGCCGCCAGTGCGGCGGTGATGCCGCCTGCCGCCGCGATGTGGTTCTCCTTGATCAGGATGCCGTCGTACAGCGCCAGGCGCTGGTTCTGGCCGCCGCCCACGCGCACCGCATACTTCTGCGCCAGGCGCATGCCCGGGATGGTCTTGCGGGTGTCGAGGATGGCGGCAGTGGTGCCCGCGATCACGTCCACGTAACGGCGCGTGGCGGTCGCCACGCCCGACATCAGCTGCATGAAGTTCAGCGCCGAGCGTTCGGCCGTCAGGATGGCGCGCGCCGGGCCGGTGATGGTGCAGACCGGCGAATCGGCCGCCATCAGGTCGCCCTCGGCGTAATGCCAGTCGATCTCGATGCCCGGGTCCAGCGCTTCCATCACGCCTTCAAACCAGGGCGCGCCGCACAGCACGGCCTCTTCGCGCACGATCACGCGCGCGGTGGCACGGCCCTCTTCCGGCACCAGCTTGCCGGTCAGGTCGCCGGTGCCGATATCTTCCATCAGCGCCGCCAGCAGGTTGCGCTCGTATGCGCCCGCCAGCGCATCGTCGAACGGTGCGAATTTGTTCTTCAAAGTACTCATGCCGGACCAATCCCCTGGAACAATTGCGCTTCCTTGGCCAGGTCGGCGCCCGGCGCGACTTTGGCCTTCTTGGCGGCGGCGAAATCGAGCATGCGGTTGATGGCGCGCTGCGCTTCCTTGCCCACTGCCTGATCGACATGGATCTCGTTGTTCATGTTTTCCAGCACGTCCAGCAGGTTGCGCAGGCCGTTCATCGCCATCCACGGGCAGTGCGCGCAGCTCTTGCACGTGGCGCTGTTGCCGGCGGTCGGCGCTTCGATGAAGGTCTTGCCCGGTGCGGCCATGCGCATCTTGTGCAGGATGCCGTTGTCGGTGGCAACGATGAATTCGGTCGCAGGCAGGTTCACCGCGGCGGCGATCAGCTGCGAGGTGGAACCCACCACGTCGGCCTGTTCCACCACGCTGGCAGGCGATTCCGGGTGCACCAGCACCTTGGCGTTCGGGTGCTCGGCCTTGAGCAGGTCCAGCTCCACGCCCTTGAATTCGTCGTGCACCAGGCAGGAACCCTGCCACAGCAGCATGTCGGCGCCGGTCTGCTTCTGGATGTAGGAACCCAGGTGCTTGTCGGGCGCCCACAGGATCTTCTTGCCCTGCTCGTGCAGGTGCTTGACGATATCCAGGCCGATCGAGGAAGTCACCATCCAGTCCGCGCGCGCCTTCACGGCGGCCGAGGTATTGGCATACACCACCACGGTGCGGTCCGGGTGCTGGTCGCAGAAGGCGATGAAGTCTTCCGGCGGGCAGCCCAGGTCGAGCGAGCAGGTCGCGTCCAGGTCCGGCATCAGCACGGTCTTCTCCGGCGACAGGATCTTGGACGTCTCGCCCATGAACTTCACGCCGGCCACCACCAGGGTCTGGGCCGGATGGTCGCGTCCGAAGCGCGCCATTTCCAGCGAGTCGGACACGCAGCCGCCGGTTTCCTCCGCCAGGTCCTGCAGGTCGGCGTCCACATAGTAGTGGGCCACCAGCACCGCATTGCGCTCGCGCAGCAGGGTCTTGATGCGTTCCTTCAGCAGGATTTTCTCGTTGGCCGGCACGGGTGCCGGGGTGCGCGCCCACGCGTGGGCTACGCAGCTGCCGCCTTCGACTGGTTTCTCGAATTCGACAGTCTTGATCGGTGCAACAATCGCGTTCATTGGCTTTACTCGATGCCTTGGCTCTTCAGGTATTCTTCATAGCCGCCGCGGAAGTCCACGACTTCGTTCTCCTTGATCTCGATGATGCGGTTGGCCAGCGAGGAAACGAACTCGCGGTCGTGCGACACGAAGATCAGGGTGCCGGCGTACTTTTCCAGGGCGATGTTGAGCGACTCGATCGACTCCATGTCCATATGGTTGGTCGGTTCGTCCAGCAGCAGGACGTTATGGCGGCCCAGCATCAGCTTGCCGTACATCATACGACCTTTTTCGCCGCCCGACAGGACCTTGACCGATTTCTTGACTTCGTCGCCGCCGAACAGCAGGCGGCCCAGCGAGGAGCGCACGGCCTGGTCGTCGTCGCCTTCCTTGGTCCACTGGCCCATCCAGTCGGTCAGGTTCAGGTCGGTGGCGAATTCCTCGGTCGGGTCCTGCGGCATGTAGCCGACGTTGGCGTTCTCGGCCCACTTCACCAGGCCGGTGTCGCTCGACAGGCCGGTGATCTCCTGGCCGCCGATGCAGCGCAGCATGGTGGTCTTGCCGGCGCCGTTGGCGCCGATAATCGCGATGCGCTCGCCCGCTTCCACCATCAGGTCCACATTCTTGAACAGGGTGCGGTCGTAGGTCTTGGAAATGCCCTGCACTTCCACCGCCAGGCGGTGCAGCTTCTTCTCGCCGTCGAAGCGCACGAACGGGTAGGCGCGCGAGGATGGCTTGATGTCCTCGATCTTGATCTTCTCGATCATCTTGGCGCGCGAGGTGGCCTGGCGTGCCTTGGATTTGTTGGCCGAGAAGCGGCGCACGAAGTCCTGCAGCTCGGCGACCTTTTCCTTCGCCTTGGCGTTGTTGGCCAGCTGCTGGTTGCGCGCCTGGGTCGAGGCCAGCATGTAGTCATCGTAGTTGCCCGGATAGATCTTCAGCGTGCCGTAGTCCATGTCGGCCACGTGGGTGCAGACCTGGTTCAGGAAGTGGCGGTCGTGGGAGATGATGATCATCGTCGAATCGCGCTGGTTCAGCACTTCTTCCAGCCAGCGGATGGTATTGATGTCCAGGTTATTGGTCGGTTCGTCCAGCAGCAGGATGTGCGGGTTGGAGAACAGCGCCTGCGCCAGCAGCACGCGCAGCTTCCAGCCCGGCGCCACGGCGCTCATCGGGCCCTGGTGCAGGCTGATGTCGATGCCCGCGCCCAGCAGCAGCTCGCCGGCGCGCGCTTCGGCGGTGTAGCCGTCGTACTCGGCGACCTTGCCTTCCAGCTCGGCCGCTTCCATGTAGTCCTCGTCGGTCGCTTCCGGGTTGGCGTAGATCGCGTCGCGCTTTTGCATCGCTTCCCACATCTCGGTGTGGCCCATCATGACCACGTCCAGCACGCGCATTTCCTCATACGCGAACTGGTCCTGGCGCAGCTTGCCCAGGCGCTCGTTGGCGTCCAGGCTGACGTTGCCGGCGGATGGTTCGAGATCGCCACCCAGGATCTTCATGAAGGTGGACTTGCCGCAGCCGTTGGCGCCGATCAGGCCATAGCGGTTGCCGTCGCCGAATTTGACGGAAATGTTCTCGAACAGCGGCTTGGCGCCGAACTGCATGGTAATGTTAGCGGTAGAAAGCATGCTGGTGCTGGAAAAGTGTTAAAAAGCGAATCGGGCATTATACCCCGGCGACCAGATGGCCGCCTAGCAGACGCCGGAGGGGCGCGGGCATGAAAGTTGTCGACATTGCCATAGTCATCGCCATCAATACCCTTCCCATGCTGGGATTGGTGCTGCTGGCCAAGCTGGCGGAGCGCCGGCGCCCGGTCGACCCGCCTTCACTGGCTGCGGCGCGCCTAAACCTGCCCTACCTGCTGGTCTATGGCAGCAGCGGCCCGCTCACCAGCCTGGCGCTGGGCAGCCTGACGGTGGCCCTGGTTAATGCGGCTGGCGGTGGCTGGATCCGCCTTTCCGCCGAAGGCTGGTGGCTGCTCCCGTCCTTCCTGGCCTACCTGTTCGCGCTGGACTTGCTGGAATACCTGTTCCACCGGGCGCAGCACCGCTTTGCCTGGCTGTGGGCCATGCACTCGCTGCACCATAGCGATCCGGCCATGAATGCTTCCACCGTGGTGCGCCATTTCTGGCTGGAGCCGGCCCTGAAGGCGCTCACCATCTACCTGCTGGCGGGCCTGCTGTTTGCCACGCCGGGCGTCATCCTGGGCATGTACGCAGTGCTGGGCTTTTACCACGTTGTGCCGCATATGAACCTGCGGCTCGGCTTCGGGCGCGCCTGGTGGCTGCTGAATTCGCCCCAGTTCCACCGCATCCACCATTCCGCCCTGCCGCAGCACTACAACTGCAATTTCGCCTCGCTGTTCCCGCTGTTCGATTGCCTGTTCCGCACCCAGCACGCGCCGCAGCCGGACGAGTTCCCGCCGACCGGCCTGGACCAGGCCCCAGCCACGCTGTGGCAGGCCCTTACCTGGCCATTGCGCTATCGCCAGCCGGGCGTGGAGCCGGCCACCCTTTCCGATTTGGCAGAAAAGTCTTAAACGCTCTTATTCGCACTTTTTTCCTCTTAAACGCTCTTATTCGGTCTTAAAAACAGCGTTTTTCTAACCATGGGTCAAGGCTGCTTGCCCCGCATCCAGTCGCGTAATTCGTAATACCAGTAAGTGAGCTGGGCTGCCAGCAGTCCGGCCGCGCCGCCGGTGGTCGGCAGGCCCCAGGCGGCGAACTGCTCGACCTTGCTCAGTTCGCCCAGCAGGGCCGCCGCCAGGACATCGCCGGCCAGCGAGGTCGGGCCGACGCCATGCCCGCCAAATCCCATGCCGTACCAGACGCCATTCGGCAGCCTGCCCAGCTGCGGCATCTTGTGGCGGCCATAGCTCATCAAGCCGCTCCAGGCGTAATCGACCCTGGTGCCGGCCAGCTGCGGGTAGACCTTCAGCATGTCGGCGTACAGCAGGCGCGCCACATCCTGCGCGCTGCGCGAACGGATCGAAATGCGGCCGCCCCACAGCAGGCGGCTGTCCTGCAAAGGGCGGTAATAGTCGAACGCGAAGCGCGTGTCGTAAATGGCTGCATTGGTTGCCAGCGCCTGCGGCATACGTTCGCCCAGCGGCTCGGTCACCATCACATAGGTGGCGATCGGCAGGATCGCGCCGGCCAGCGCGGGATACAGGCGCTCGATGTATCCGCCGCAGCACACCACCACCTCGTCGCACAGCACCTCGCCATCTGCGGTGCTCACGCGCCAGCCGGGGGCCGCCGCGCCGCCTTGCGCGCCGGCCCGGCGTGGCTGCGCGGCGATGGCGCGCACACGGCTGCCTTCGTGTACCCGCACGCCGCCGGCCTGCAGCGCGGACGCCAGCCCTTGCGCATACTTCAACGGGTGGAAGTGGAAGGCATTCTCTTCGTACAGCGCGCCGAAGTAGCGCGTGCTGCGCGCGCGCTCGGCGAATTCGGCGGCCGGCACGCGTTGCCATTCGACGCCCAGGTGCTCTTGCATGAAGCGCTGGCGCTCGTCCAGCACGCGCGGGTCGTCGAACCAGTTGGCAAGGTAGATGCCGCCATGGGTGGCGTCGCAATCGATGCCGTAGCGCGCGATGCGGCGCCGGATCTGCTCGACCGCGCCCAGGGTCAGCTGGTACAGCCGCCTGCCCTGCTCCGTCCCGACCGTGGCCAGCAAGGCCTGCTCGTCCAGCGAGTAGCCACCGAACACAAAACCGCCGTTGCGCCCCGACGCGCCGTGCCCTACCTGCTCGGCCTCCAGCAGCACCACATCGCGCTCGCCGTGCTCCATCAGCGACATCGCCGTGGCCAGCCCGGCGAATCCGGCGCCGATCACGCAGATGCGCGCCTCTTGCCGCCCTGCCAGGGCGCTATAGCGCTCGCCTGGCGCTGTGGCGCGGTAGTAGCTCTCGGCGCCATTCATGGCAGCGTGGGATAGCCGCTTGCGGTCAGGTCAAAGCCTTCGGCGTCGGATACCAGGTGCGCCTGTGCCCCGAACGGCAAGGTGCAGAGGTCTTTGATATGCCCGAATGGCAGCCCGGTCAGCACCGGAACCCGCACCGTCGCGCGGATAAACGCCAGCATGGCGTCGAAATCGTAGCCGTTATCGTGCGGCGACAGGCGGTAGCCGGAAAAGTCACCCAGCACGATCGCTTTCTGCCGATCCAGCACGCCGGCAAAATGCAGCTGCAGCAGCATGCGCTCCACACGGTAGGGGTGCTCGCCAATGTCCTCCAGGAACAGGATACCGCCCTCGACCTGCGGCCAGTACGGCGTCCCCAGCAGGTGGTTGACCATCGCCAGGTTGCCGCCCCAAAGCGTGCCCTGTACGTCGACCTGCGGATTGCCGACGCCGCTACCGCGCACGGCATGCGTCGGCCCCAGCATGCAGTCCCAGAATTGCGACATGGTGTATTCGGACGGCTCCTCGCGCGCGAAGTCGCCGTTCATCATCGGCCCGGCAAAGCTGATGCGCCCCGTCGCCTGGTACAGCGCCATATGGAATGCGGTGATATCGCTGTAGCCGACGAACAGCTTGCCGCTGTCGGCCAGCTTGCGGAAATCCATGCGCGGCAAAATCCGGCTGATGCCGTACTGCCCGCGCAGCATCAGCACGATCTGGCAGGCGGGATCGGCCGCCGCCGCATTCACCTGCGCCAGGCGCGCGTCGTCGGTGCCGGCGAAGCGCTGGAACCGCGCCTCCGAATCGTAGTAGTTGTGGACGATGCAGCACTGCGCTTCCAGGCGGGCAATGCCGCGTGCCAGCGCGGCGTCATCGAGGGCGGAGCCGGCGGGTGCGGCGATGGCAATTCCGATATTTTTCACCCGGCCATCTTACCGCGCAGGTGCTGATCCAGCAAGGCAAGCAGGCGCCCGACCAGGGCCGGCGGCATATCGTGCCCCATGCCCTCGATGACCTCCAGCCGTGCGCCCGGAATCTGGCGCGCCGTGTCGATGCCGCAGGCGCACGGCACCAGCGGATCGGCATCGCCGTGGATCACCAGCGCCGGGCAGGCAATCTTGCGCAGCAAGGGGCTACGGTCGCCGGAAGCCGCAATCGCCACCAGCTGGCGCGCCACGCCGTCGCCATTCACGCTGCGCGCCACCGCTTCGCCGGCCATCTGGCGCAGCAGCTCTTCCGGCATCGGGAACGCCGGGCTGCCGATGGTGCGGAAGGTATCGACCATCTGCTCCACCACCCGCGCCCGGTGGTGCGCCGACGGCGTGCGGCGCAGCAGGATGCGGCGCGCCGCCGGGCTGGGACCGGGCAAGCCGGGGCGCCCGCTGCTGGACATGATGGAGGTCAGGCTCAGGGTGCGGGCCGGGTAGCGCGCCGCCATGATCTGCGACACCATGCCGCCCATCGACACGCCGACAATATGCGCCGCCGCCACGCCCAGCGCGTCGAGCAGGCCGACCGCGTCGCCCGCCATGTCATTCAGGGTATAGGGTGCGCGCTGGCGCCAGCCGAACAGGTGGCGCAGGTAGGCCAGCCACAGGTTTGGCACGCCGAGATGGTCGAAATGGGAAGACAGGCCGGCATCGCGGTTGTCGTAGCGGATCACGTGGTAGCCGCGCTGCACCAGGCCGTCCACAAATTCGCGCGGCCAGGAAATCAGCTGCAGGGCCAGGCCCATGTTCAGCAGCACAGCCGGGCCGTCCGGGTCGCCGCTGGACTCGTACGTAAGCGTAATACCGTTTATATCAACGCTGGCCATGGCTCAGCATAGCACCGCCGCGCCAGCGCGTGGCGCGCAATCGGGCCCGCTTCAGGCCCCGTTGTTTTTGCGCAATGCGCGCCGTTCGGCGAAGAAGTCCTTCAACACCTGGCCGCAGTCGTCGGCCAGCAGGCCGCCGCTGACTTCGGCGTGGTGGTTCAGCTGTTCGCTCTCGAACACGTTGACGACCGAGCCGCAGGCGCCGGTCTTGGGATCGGTGGCGCCGTAGATGATCTTCGACAGGCGCGCATGCATCATGGCGCCGGAGCACATGACGCAGGGTTCCAGCGTCACATACAGCTCGCAGCCCGGCAGGCGGTAGTTGCCCAGGGCCGCGGCCGCGGCACGCATGGCCACGATTTCGGCGTGGGCGGTGGGGTCGTGGCGGCCGATCGGCTGGTTGTAGCCGCGTCCGATGATCTTGCCATCCTTGACCACCACGGCGCCGACCGGCACCTCGCCCTCAGCCCAGGCGCGGCGCGCTTCCTCCAGCGCGGCGCGCATGTACAGCTCATTCGACAATTTCAGCCCAGCAGTTCGGGGTTTCGTGCAGCACCAGCTTGTGCAGGTGCAGGCCGGTGCCGTAATGGTCCTTGAAGGCGGCCTTCAGGATGTCCCAGGCCACGGCGGCCAGGTTTTCCACCGTCGGGATACGGTCGATCACGACCGTCTTGTGGTTCGGCAGCGAGGCCAGGAACTCCTTCACGGCGGCGTCCTTCTCGTACACCAGGAAGGCATGGTCCCAGACATCGACCAGGTGCTCCTTGGCGATGGTCTTCACGTCGGAGAAGTCCATGATCATGCCGTTGTCGGAATTGCCTTCGGCATCGATCACCTTGCCGGTCAGGGTGATTTCCAGGGTGTAGCGGTGGCCGTGCAGGTTGCGGCACTGGCTCTTGTGGTCCGGAATGCGATGGCCTGCATCGAATTCCAGCTTGCGGGTAATAGTCAGCATTGCTTATGGGATGTTCAACAGTTTATGGGTTTGCAAGCTCAGTTTCCATTTCGGGTTGCGCTTGCAGGTTTCGATCGCCAGCGTGGTGTTGAAGGCGGCCAGCGGGCCGTCCATCGGCTGCACGAAGAAATTCTCGAAATCCAGGCCTTCGTAGGCGGCCAGGTCCTGGTCCTTCTGCGGGATCACGACCTTGATCTCATTGCCTTTGCTGACCACCAGCTTCGACCCCATTTTCGGGCTGACGCACACCCAGTCCACGCCGGCCGGCACTTCCATGGTGCCATTGGTTTCGATGGCGATGGTGAAGCCCGCCGCGTGCATGGCGTCGATCAGCGCCGCGTCCAGCTGCAGCAGCGGCTCGCCGCCGGTAAACACCACGTATTTGTGGCCGGCACCGGCGGGCCACAGGCTGTCGATTTCCTGCGCCAGCGCCTGCGGCGTGGCAAATTTGCCACCGCGCTCACCGTCGGTGCCGACAAAATCGGTATCGCAGAACTGGCACACTGCGCTGGCGCGATCCTGTTCGCGCCCAGTCCACAGGTTACAGCCGGAAAAACGGCAAAACACGGCGGGACGCCCGGCATGGGCACCTTCGCCCTGCAGGGTGTAGAAAATTTCCTTGATGCTATAGGTCACAGGGTACTTCCAGTGGTCGGCAACCCTACATTATAGCGCTTTTCACGAAACGAAACGGGTTTGCGCTTGGTCAACATTTGCCGGCGGCGGCGGCGGCACAATCAGGTTTCACACGCAGTGAACTATAAAGGCCGCCGCCAAATGAATAGTCTCCTCAAGATCCAGCATTTGATGGACTCCCCCACTTCCGACCAGCCGCAAGGCTTCGCCCTGAAATTGATGGAACTGCTGGTCATCCCCACTTTTGTACTGGACGCCCAGGGCCGGGTGCTGATCTGGAACCGCGCCTGCGAACGGCTGACCGGGGTCGCCGCCGAGGAATTGCTCGGCACCAGCGGCCACTGGTGCGCCTTCTACGCCGTGCAGCGCCCCACCCTGGCCGACCTGGTGATCGCCGGCCGCACCGGCGAGATCCTGGACCTGTACGACGGCCAGGCGCGCGGCCCGGCCGGCAACCACGAACAGCTGTGCGCCGAAAACTGGTGCGAAATGCCGCGCACCGCCGGCCGCCGCTACCTGGCGGCCGACGCCAGCCCGATCTACGACAGCGACGGGCGCCTGGTGGCCGTGGTGGAAACGCTGCGCGACCTGACCGAGGAAAAACAGGCCCAGATCGCGCTCGAGCAGCTGGCCACGCGCGACGGCCTGACCGGGCTGGCCAACCGGCGCTGCTTCGACCATACCCTGCACGCCGAGTGGCAGCGCGCGCTGCGCCAGCAGCAGCCGCTGTCGCTGCTGATGGTGGACGTCGACAACTTCAAGCAGTACAACGACGCCTACGGCCATGTCGGCGGCGACGAGTGCCTGAAGCGCATCGCCAGCGCGGTGGCAAGCGAAATGCGCGCCAACGACCTGGTGGCGCGCTACGGCGGCGAGGAATTCGCCGTCATCCTGCCCAACCAGTCGCTGAAGGGCGCCGCCATCGTGGCCGAACGTATCCGCTGCCGCGTCGAGGCACTACGCCTGCCCAACCAGGATGCGCCCAAGCGCTTCGTTACGGTCAGTATCGGCGCCGCCACGGCCATCGCCTCGCACGACTACCAGCCGGCGCAGCTGGTGGCGACGGCCGACGCGGCGCTGTACCGCGCCAAGCATATGGGGCGCAACCGGATCAGCCTCCCTGGAATGGAATGAAGGCGATGCCGTTCTGGATGGCGCCGATGATCTGGGCCTGGTTTTCCACCGACTCGGAAAAGCCGGTCAGGACGATCCCGCGCGGCACGCCCTCGTCCAGGCGCGCCGTCCACCAGTCCAGGCCGGGCTGGTCCGGCTCGCGGTGCAGGGCCTGGTGGTACAGCAGCGTGGCGAATTCGCGGTTGCCCACGACACCGAAGGTGGTGTTGAACTCCGGGCTCAGGACGAACTGCTGCGCCACCGATTGCAGGGTAAAGCCCAGCTCCAGGGTTTTGATCCAGTAACCGAGCCCCGGCAAATCCGGCGCGCGGTTGAAGGCGGCCTGGTACAGGCGATACGCCTGCCCTGCCGCGCCGTTGATCTCGAACGACAGGTTGACGTCGGCGAACTGCAGTTGTTCGATATTGAGCAGCAGGTCGGTGCCGCCGTTGCCGGTGTTGTCCGTCACGCTATAGCCGCCGGGCGCTTCTTTCACGGTGTAGTTGGCGCGCGCGCCGCCCAGCACCACGATATCGCGCCCGGCGCCGCCGTCGAACACTTCGTTGCCGGCGTTGGCCGTGAAGCGGTCGTTGCCCGTCGTGCCGACCGGGGCGCTGTGCAGGGCCAGGTCGGCCACCGCCACCGTACGGTCGCTGAACACCAGCGTCTCAACCCCGTCCAGGCGGTCGTTGCCTTCGCCGAACACCAGCACCGCATTGGCCTGGCGCTGCACCGTGTAGCTGGCGAAGCTCTTGCTGAAAACGACCGTATCGGCGCCGGCGCCGCCCGAGACCAGGTCGTCGCCCGCACCGACATGCACGCGGTCGATGCCGGCCCCGCCGGTGACCACGCTGCCGCTGGCGCCGCTGTACACTTCGGAGCCGTAATCGCTGGCCACCGCTTTCTGGATCGTCACCCCGTACGCCAGCCCGATATTGCGGTAGCCCGGCAGGGTTTCGCTGAAACCGCCCGCGCGCAGGTCGATGGTGACGAAGCCGGTGCAGGCCGAGAAATCGAAGGTATTGCTGCCGCCGGCATCCCAGATGCAGCGCGCCGTGGTCGAATTGGTAAAACTGTAGACATCGTCGCCACTGTGGAAGGACATATTGGCGCCGTACAGGTACTGCACCGCCTGGATGTCGTACAGCATCGGCGTCACCGCATAGCGTCCGGTCGAGCGGTGGATGGTGGGCTCGTTGT
The DNA here is from genome assembly GCF_041914865.1 of Pseudoduganella sp. Lineage (NCBI taxonomy): Bacteria > Pseudomonadati > Pseudomonadota > Betaproteobacteria > Burkholderiales > Oxalobacteraceae > Pseudoduganella > Pseudoduganella sp. Next base: position 118,612 of record NZ_JAYSCO010000006.1, read on the forward strand.
ACGACATCTGCGTATAGTCGCCGTTATCCTGGGCGCTGGGCAGGAAAGGACCCTGGGCGCCGCTGCCGCTGCTGTCGTAATCGCCCGGATGCTTCAATCCCAGCATATGCCCGATCTCGTGCAGCATCACACTCGGTCCATAGCTGCCCGCTGTGAACACCTGGTTGTAGCCGGCGTCCTTGTCCAGGTACATGGTGACCGAGGTGCTCCACGATTCGGGCAGGTAGGCATAGCCGCTGCTGCCGGACTGCTGGTTGGTGCCGAACTGCAGCGAGCCGTTGGCGGTGACTTCGGTGAAGCTCACATTCGCCACATCGGACCACAGCTTGAGCGCATCGCGCACCGCCTGGCGCTGCGCGGTCGTCATCGGCGCGAAGCCGCTGCGGTCTTCGTCGCTGGCGTCGCCGGGCGGGGTTTGCAGGAAGCTGTAAGTCAGCGCGCGGGCCATCCCTGGGACGGGACTCCAGCTGCTATACACCAGGGCATCAATTGCAATATTACCGGTTACGAAACTCATGGCATGCGGGTCGAAAACATGGGTGCGGTCATGTTAGCACGGCTCGGCGGCCATAGCGCTACGGTTGCGTCCATTGCGCTTCGCCTCGTACAGCGCCCGGTCGGCCAATTCCAGTAGCTGGCCGGGCGCGGCCTGCGGCCCCGGCACCGCCGATACCAGGCCCACGCTGATGGTGACCTGGCTCGCCACCGGCGACGCCGCGTGCGGCAGCTGCAGGCTGGCGACTTGGCTGCAGATCCATTGGCCATAGCGCTGCATTTCATCGGCCGTGGTGTTGGGCAGCAGCACCACGAACTCTTCGCCGCCGTAGCGCGCCACCAGTTCGCCTGGACGGCGCGTGCATTGCGCCAGCGCCTGGGCCACGCGGCGCAGGCACTCGTCGCCCAGCTGGTGGCCGTAATGGTCGTTATACAGCTTGAAGTGGTCGACATCGACCAGCGCCACGCCCAGCGCCGATTGCTGGCGCCGGTGGCGCGCCACTTCCACCGCAAACTGTTCGTCGAAAGCGCGCCGGTTGGCCAGCCCGGTCAGGCCATCCTTGTTGGCCAGCGTATCGAGGCTGGCCAGCGCGGCCTGCAGCCGCAGGTGGGTACGCACGCGCGCCTGCACCACCGCGCCGTTCAGCGGCTTGGTGATGAAGTCCACCGCGCCGGCGTCCAGGCAGGCGATCTCGCTGTCGATGCCGACGCTGGCGGTGACGAAAATCACCGGACAATGGCGCAGGTCGGGGTCGGCCATGATGCGCGCGCAGACTTCAAACCCGTCCATGCTCTTCATTTCCACATCGAGTAGGATCAGTTGCGGACGCTGGGCGCGGGCGATTTCCAGGCCGGCCAGGCCATTGGTGGCAAACAGCATGCGTGCCTGGTCGCGCAGCATGGCGCTCAGCAGGCGGATCGTGTCCGGGTTATCGTCGATGATCAGGATCGTGCTTTCCATGCTTCCTCACTCAGGACTTCCAGTGCAGCGCCGAAGTCCAGCGCTTCGATGGCGCTTTCCAGCTGGGCCGCTGCGGCGGCGCCATGCTGGCTGGCCAGCTGCTCGCGGATCTGGCGGAACTGGTTCAGCGCATCCAGGTCCTGCCGCTGCAGCATGTCGACCAGGCTGCCGATCGCCGCCGGCAAATCCGGCTGCAACGCCGGCGCGGCGGGCTGCTCCAGCTGCAGCCAGTGCGCGGCTGCCGCCAGGGTGGCGGCCAGCGCCTGCCCGGCGCGCTCGAACTGGCTGGCGGCGCCGGCGGCGTCGTGTTCGCGCAGCGCCTGCTCGACCGCCAGCGACGCTTCGGCGAAATCGCGCGCGCCCAGGCTGCCCACCCCGCCGCGCAGCGCATGCAGGGCGGCGGCGGCGGCAGCGCTGTCGCCTTCCTCCCAACGCGCGCGCGCCAGGTCGAATTCGGCCTGCGACTGGCGCACCACGCGCCCCACCAGCGACACGATGTTCTGCCGCTGCGGGCTGTTGCCGATCACCGCCAGCAGCTTGCGGACGCTGAACACGCCGGGCCGGTCGTCGGCCGCGCCGGTCGTTTGCGCCTCGGGTGCCGTGGCGGGGGTCTCCGGCGCCGCCGCTGGCGCCAGCAGGTGGTGCGCGATGGTTCCCAGCATCTGCGCATAGTCGACCGGCTTGGCAATAAAGCCATCCATGCCGCATTCCAGGCACCTGGCCTGCTCCGTATCGAGCACGCCGGCGCTCATGGCCAGGATCGGGATGCGCAGTCCGAGCTTGCCGCGCAGCGCGCGCGTCGCCTCGAAGCCATCCATCACCGGCATCTGCACATCCATCAGCACCAGGTCGAAGGCTGCCGGCTGCGCGCGCACCAGGTCCACGGCCTGCTGCCCGTTCTCCGCCAGCGTCACCACCGCGCCCGCCGGTTCCAGCACACCGCGCGCCACCACCTGGTTGGTGGGATTGTCCTCCACCAGCAGGATGCGCGCGCCGCGCAATGCCGCCAGCTGCGGCACTTCCACCGGCGCCGCATCGGGCGCCTGGCGCTGCTGGCGCAGGCCCTGCAGCAGCAGATGCAAGGCCGCCGGCAGCACCGGCTTGGCCAGCGCCGCATCCTCGCCGGCGCGCGGCAGCCGGTCCAGGCTGCGGTTCAGCGCCACCAGCGCCATCTGCTCGAACGGCGCCGCCCCCTCGGTGTCGAGCAAGGCCGAATCGACCAGCGCCACATCCCAGGATTCGCCCGCCATCGCCGGCGCGGCGGCGTGGGCGTCGACTTCGCAGCCCCAGCGCCGCAGCAGGCCTTCCAGGTAGCGCAGGGTCGGCACATGGTCGTCCACCAGCAGCACGCGCATCCCCGTCAGCGGCGCCGCACTGTCGCCGCCGCGCTGGCGCAGCGCCAGTTGCAGCGGCACCGACACCACGAACTCACTGCCGCGTCCCGGCTCGCTGCTGACGGTGATGGTGCCGCCCATCAGCTCGACCAACTGTTGCGTGATCGACAGCCCCAGGCCGGTGCCGCCGAAGCGGCGCGCGGTCGAGCTGTCGGCCTGCTCGAACGGGTTGAACAGGCGCCCCAGCTGCTCGCTGTTCATGCCGATGCCGCTGTCGCGCACCGTCAGCTGCAGGATTTCCATGGAACTGCCCGGCGCGCTGGCGCCGATATGCACGCACACCTCGCCCTCGGCGGTGAATTTGATGGCGTTGCCCACCAGGTTGAGCGCCACCTGGCGCAAGCGCTGCAAGTCGCCCACCAGGCCTTGCGGCAGGCCGGGCTCCAGCGTCAGCAGCAGGTCGAGCCGCTTGCCGACGCTGGCCGACTGCATGGCGGCGGCAATCGCCTCCGCCAGCTCGTCCAGCTGGAACGGCGCCGCCACCACCGCCAGCTTGCCGGCCTCGATCTTGGACAAGTCGAGGATGTCGTTCACCAGGGCCAGCAAAGCGCTGCCGGAAGCGCGGATCAGCCGCACATACTCCTGCTGCTCGGCGTTGAGCGGCGTGCGGTCCAGCAGCTGGCCGATGCCCAGCACCGCGTTCATCGGCGTGCGGATTTCATGGCTCATGTTGGCCAGGAAGGCGCTCTTGGCGCGGCTGGCCTCCTCCTGCTGCAGCTCGGCGCGCTTGCGCGCCGTGATGTCCAGCGCCATGATATGGAAGCCGCGCACCTCGCCCTGCGCGCCGATGTCGGGGATGTAGTCGGTCATGAAATGGCGCGGCCAGCCGGCGCGCTCGGTATCGACCTCGAAGTGCACGCGTTCGCCGCGCAGGGCCGCCTGCACGTGCGCCCGCACCGGGCCGTACACCGTCTCGCCCAGCACCTGCTCGATGCTGCGCCCGATCATGGCGGCCGGGTCGATGCCCATCAGGGTCTGGTAGCTGCGATTGGCGAAGCGGTAGACCTCTTTGCTATCGACGTAGCCGATGGCGGCCGGATTGTTGTCGGCCACCGCGCGCAGGAAACGTTCCTTCTCCGCCAGTGCCAGCTTGGCCTGCTCCAGCGCCGTCACATCGGCCATGGCCAGCACCGCCCCCAGGCGGCTGCCGTCGGCGCCGGCCAGGGCGCTGCCGTTGCACAGCAAATGGCGTTCGCTGCCATCGGCCGCCACGATCAGCAATTCCTCGCCCTGCACCCGCTCGCCGCGCAGAGCGCGCCGCAACAGCGAATCCTCGCCCGGCTGCATGGCGCCGGGCGGCAGGGCGCGCGCCGCGCGGTTGGACAGGGTCGCCTCGCCATGCGGACCGCAGGCCATGACCGCCACTTCGATGGTTTCCAGCACGGTCGACAGCAGCCGGCGCTCGGCCTCCAGTTCCTGCTCCATGCGCCGCCGCTGCGAAATATCGGTGACGAAGGCGGCAAACGACTGCACCCCGTCCACCTCCAGCTGGCCCAGCGTCATCTCGGCATCGAAGCGCGCGCCGTCGCGCCGCCAGCCGGTCAGCACGATGCGCTCGCCGGTGGCGGCATTCTCGCGGCTGCCCAGCAGCCACCACAGGTTGCCGCCGGCCTGCAGCAGCAGGTCGATATGCTTGCCCAGCACTTCCTCACGCTGCCAGCCGAACACCTGCGCCGCGCGCGCGTTCCAGTCGGTCACCACGCCGTCGCTGGTGAAAGCGATGAAGGCGTCCTGCGTCGCCTGCAGGATGGTCAGCATGCGCAACTCGCTCGAGCGCACGATGGCCAGCGTGCGTTCCAGATCGGCCGTGCGGTCCGCCACGTGCCGCTCCAGCTCCGCGTTGGCCTGCACCAGCTGCTGCTCCTGGCCCTGCAAGCGCTGCAGGATGGCGTTGAAGGCGCCGCGCACCGTTTCCAGTTCGCTGAAGCTGCCCTCCACCGCCGGCAGCACCGTCGCCCGCCCCTGCTCCACCTCGCGCGCCGCCTGCGCTGTGTGCAGCAAAGGCCGCGTCACCGTGCGCGCCGCGCGCCAGCCCAGCAGCGAGAACAGCACGGCCACCGCCAGCCCGGCCAGCGCCACCGTCAGCTGCAGGCGCCGCACCGGGGCGAAGGCGGCGGCGGCCTCCTGCCGCGTGATGATGACCCAGCCCAGGCCGGGATAGCTGTCGTAGCCGCGCGTGCGCGCATAGCCGACCAGGTAATGGCGGCCATCGGCCCAGCGTTCTTCCACGAAGCCGGACGGCTGCACGGCCGCCTGCGCCAGGCTGCCGGCGGCGGCCGGCTGGTCCAGCAAGGCTTCCGGTCCGTACAGCACCTGGCCGGAGCGCGACACGATCAGGGTGTCGGCCGCCGGCCCTGCGGCGCCATGGTCGAACAGGCCCTGCACCTGGCGCGCCCAGTTCCAGCTCAGGTGCGCGCCGAGGACGCCGGCCTGCTGGCCGGCTGCGTCGTAGTAGGGGAATGCCAGGTCGACAAAACGCATCGGCGCCGAACCGCTGGCCGGCAGCAGCCGGGCCAGCAGCTTGGCGGCATGCACATCGTGCACATACACGCCTTTCGGCGCATCGTGCCACCAGTCGCGCGCCGAAACGTCGACGCCTTCCAGCAGGCCGCCGGTGCTGACCAGCACCTTGCCGGCATTGTCGGTCAGGCCGATCCAGGCATACAGAGGATAGGTGCGCTGCAGCTCTTCCAGGATCTGGCGCCGCTGCGCCGGTCCGTGCTGGGTCGCGGTGAACTCGGCGCGCCGCGCCAGCAGCTGCACTTCGCGGTAGCGCTCGAACATGGTGGCGTCCAGCTGGCCGGCCGCGTGGCGCGCGCGCTGCGCCAGGCCCTGGCCAATGGTGCGCTTCAGCTCATCGGTCACGACCACGCCCAGCACCACCACCAGCAGCGCGGTCAGCAGCAGGGAACTGGCTGCCAGCAGCAGCGAGAGCAGTGAGCCGAGGCCGATGCGCTGCCGCAACGATGTAGGCGTGACCTCGACTTGCTCTGGCATGGCGGCTCCGGTTATCCGATGCACCAGTATAACCGACTCACCCGGCAAATATTGCTCGAAAGCTCTTTTTCTGTGACTGGTTTTTAACTTGCTTAATGCACCTTACGACCGGCGCGAGCCTTCTGCGCCTTGGTCTCGCCGTGTTCACGGCGCTGCTTGTTAACGATGCGGGCCGCGACTTCTTCTTCGCGGCCCGGGTAACGGTGCTCTTCCTTGAACTCCTGCTGCAGTTCCTTGAATTCGCGCTCGCGTTTGGGGCTGGCTCCGCTTGGCATGGCGTCCTCCTGGTCCAGGGTGATGCCACATGGTAGCGGAGCGGCCGCGCGCACGGCGCGCGCCAGGTCAGAACTGCTCGACCCAGGCCGCCAGCTGGGACGGCGTCAGCGCATTGTCGGCCTGCACCATGCGGCACTCGACGCCGCTGGCGCCGCTGCTCATCTGCATGGCCGCGCCGCGCTTGCCCATCCACAGCAGGCATGCCAGCCAGAACGCGTGCTGCGACGACACTGGCGCACTGGTCGGCGTCTCCAGGAATTCGGTCAGCTGCGACGCCTGCAGGAACTGCGCGCTGTCCGTGCCGGTGGCGCGGAAGGTGGCGCCAAAGGTCTCCGCCAGCATGGCAAAGGCGTGCGCCGGCGCCGCGTCGGCATAACGCTGCTCCAGGTCATCCAGGTGCTCGCGCACGGCGCAGCCGAAAGCGGCGCTGCGGAAGGCTTCCGAACTGATCAGGTCGGAGTGGTCCAGCATCAGCCAGTCCGGTTCCGGCGGCGTCATGCCGGCGCTCAGGGCGCCGGCCAGGTAGCTTTCCACCGGCACGAACGACGCGCCGCCCGACAGGCTGGCCGACAGCGTGTACAGCGTGCCGATGCGGCTGGCCACGGCCTGCTTCTGGCGCACCAGCAGCTTTTCACGCAGCAGCTGCGAGTGTTCCTTCTGCAGCTTGGCCAGGGCCAGCGCCTGCTTCAGCTCCATGCGCAGGGCGGCAATGTCCCACGGCTTCTGGATATAGCGGTGGATCTGGCCCTGGTTCACCGCGTCCACCGTGTGCTCCAGCTCCGAATACGCGGTGGTCAGGATGCGCACGATGTGCGGGTAGCGGTCCCACGCGTAGAACAGCAGCTCGTTGCCGTAGGCGCCCGGCATGCGCTGGTCCGACACCAGCACCGCGATCTCGTCGGCGTGTTCGTCGAGCATGCGCTTGCCCTCCTCCACCGACTCGGCCACGTAGACCGGCGCCAGCGAACCGAGGGCGCGCTGGAAGTATTTGAGGGCGGTCGCTTCGTCGTCGACGTAGAGGATTGCCGGGGCGGCTCGTGCCGTTTCTTTCTCGATCATGCTCGTTCCTTCTCTAAATCCGGGAAATTCATGGTGACGGTGGTGGAGCAGCCTTGCTCGGACTGCACCCGCAGGTGGCCGCCGAACGACTGCATCACGCGGTTGCAGAAGATCAGGCCCCAGCCGCTGCCGCCTTCACTGCCGTGCATCGACACGGGGTCCAGCAGCAGGCGGTTCAGCAGCGCCGGCGCGATGCCCGGCCCGTTGTCTTCCACGATGATGTAAGGGCGGTCTGCCACGCCCACGGTGATCCTGATGCGCGGCGCCGGATGGCCCTGCAGCGCGCGCAGCGCGTTGCTGAGCAGCGAGGACAGCACCAGCGCCACGCAGTTGGGCGAGGCGCGCACCGCGAAGTCGCCCTGCGCCACCACCTCGATGATGTCGCGCTGTCCCGGCGCCAGCGGGTAGACGTCGAGCAGCGCGCCCACCATCTGCTGCGCCATATTGCCGCCCGGGCGCGGCGCCGGCACCGCGCTGGCGCGCTTGACCGACTCCACGAAGGAGGCCAGCACCGACAGGCAGTAGCGCGCATTGTCGTTCATATGCGCCGCCGCATTGCCGATATCGGCGCGCAGCGGCAGGCCGTTGTCTTCCGCCTGGCCCTGCATGCGGCGCTGGATATTGCGCGCGAAATTGGCGATGGTGGCCAGCGGCGTGTTCAGCTCATGCGCCAGGAAGGCAACCGTTTCCTCGATCGCCAGCAGGCTCTGGCGCCGCATGGCGCGCTCGCGCGCGTTCTCGCTGGCCAGGCGCAGGGCATCGCGCACCACGCCGGTGTCAAGCGGCTTTTCCAGGATGCGGAAGATGTCGCCGCCGTTGATGGTTTCCAGCAGCACGTCCTTGTCGGCGTAGGCGGTGACCAGGATGCGCACCAGGTGCGGGTAGTCGCGCTCGACCTGGCGCAGCAGCTCGCCGCCGACCCGGCCCGGCATGCGGTAATCGGTCACCAGCACGTCGATATCGCTGTCCGGCTGGGCCAGGATTTCCAGCGCCTCGTCCACGCCCGGCGCGGTCAGCACGGCAAACTCGTTCTCCACCGCGCGCGCGAAGTACTTGCGCGCCATTTCCTCGTCGTCCACATACAGGACGGTCGGCACCCGCCCGCTCATTTCTCGCCTCCGCTCACGCGCGGCAGGTCGAAGGTGAACTGGGTCCATTGGCCCGGCACGCTCTCCACCGCCAGCAGGCCGCCGTGGCGCTGGATCACGCTGTAGCAGATGCTCAGGCCCAGGCCCAGGCCCTGCCCCACTTCGCGCGTGGTGAAGAACGGCTCGAACACGCGGCCGATATTCTCCGGCGCGATGCCGGGGCCGTTGTCGCGCACCGTGATCTTCAGGCGCTCGCCGCGCGACTCGGCGTAGACGTCGATGGTGGGCGCCGCGGTGGCGCCCTTGCGCATGGCCAGGGCGGCGTTGCTGAACAGGTTGATCAGCACCCCGATGATGGCCGCCTCGTCGCCGCGCACCAGCGTATCCGGCTGCAGGTGGCGCTGCACCTTGATGCCCTTGATCTCATGGCCCACCAGGCGCACCGACGATTCCAGCGCGCGCTCGAACAGGAACTGCGCGCTCTCATGCTCGCTGCCGGACTTGCGGTAGGCGAAAGTCTTCAGGTCGGAAACGATGTACTGCACGCGCTGCATGCCCTGCTTGGCATCGACCAGGCACTCCTTCAGCACCTCGCTGCCCTTGGCCGCCGGCTCCTCCATCGCGACATCGATCGCCATCATGCAGAAATTGACCGGATTGTTCACCTCGTGCAGCAGGCCCGCCGCCAGCGTGCCCAGCGCCGCCATTTTCTCCTGCTGCAGCATCTGGCCCTTGATCTCGGCCAGGCTGCGGTTGTTGGCCTCCAGCTGGCTGTTCTTGTCGGCCAGCTCGGCCTTCAGCTGAAACAGGTTGAAGCGCGCCTGCTCGTTGTAATAGGTGCACACCGCGCTGGCCGTGGCGCTGAACGCCAGCAGCAGCGAATTGACGGCGAACGCGCCGTCCATCTCGCCGGCGCCCGCATGGTAGTGGCACGCCGCCGCATACAGCAGGTAGGTCAGCAAGCCCAGCGCCAGGTTCTGCCACATGCGGAACGCAAAGGCAATGGCCGAGGCGAACACCGCCAGGTTCAGCCCCGCGTAATAGATCGATTGCGCGCCCTCGGTCACCGCGATCATCCACGCGATCATGGCCTGCGGCAGCATCAGCCAGGTGAAGCTCAGGGCCTCGACATGGCGCTGGCCCCAGGGCTGGCGCATCAGGCCGATGATCGCCAGGATGCCGGCCGACACCAGCAGGCGCGCCAGCGTGAACTCGCCCAGGTGGGCCGGATACAGGCTGTAGTCCAGGCCCACGCCCAGCATCACCAGCGCGATGCCGGTCCACGCCCCGCCGCGCGAAAAGCGCAGGCGGTAGGCGCGCAGGTCGGATTCGTAGGCGGAATACAAGTGCGGGCTCACAACAGGTGCCGGGCCGGTCATGGCAGCGACGCTTCGGCGAACACGTTGACGCCGGTCGGATCGACATAGGTCACCCTGTCGCGCGACTGCGGCGGCAGCAGCTGCTCCATCTTCGCCTCGTCGCGGTAAATCAGGTACCACTCCAGCAGGTGCTCCATGCCAGGCCGCTCCGGATTGCTGGTGTGCACGTTGGTCACCAGCAGGCGGCCGCCGCTACGCATGCACGAGGCAAAATAGCTGAGCAGGCGGCTGCACACCTTGTCCGACAGGTAGTCGAACAGGCCGGCACAGTACACCACGTCGAAATTGCCGCCCACCTGCGGGCCGTCGGTGCGGCGCTTCAGCAGGTTGTGCACGGAATCCTGCACAAAACGGATCTCGGGCTGGCGCGCCAGGCCGGCGCCCAGTTCGCCCAGCCGGTTGCGCGTCCAGTCCAGCGTCTCCTCGCTGAAATCGACCAGCTCGAACGACAGCCAGTGCGGCTCATCGTACTCGCGCAGGAAGCGCTGGATTTCCTGCGCCGGGCCGCAGCCCACGTTCAGCACGCGGAACGGACGGCCGATCCGGCGCGCCTGGTCGGCATGGCGCTTCAGGAAGTCCACCAGCACGTCGATCCGGTTGCGGTGCGCCACCGCCACCGCAGTCTGCAGGAAGGCCGCGTTCACAATCTGGAAATAGGTGCTCGGCCCCTGGCGCGGGTCGCCCAGGATCTGGTTCACCATCTCATAGTCGCCGGCATAGCCGAGCGGCTTGCTGAAGGTACGGAACACGAACGGCGCGCGCAGGATCAGCGGATGCAAGGCACCCTGGGCAAACGCGCGGTGCGCCGCGGCCGCGTCCTGCTCCACCATCCCCGCCTCGCGGTTCAGCTCATCGAAATAGCGCCGCACGCGCATGATCAGCGGCTCGGCCAGTTCGGTGAACACGTCGGCGCGCAGGCGGCCGCCTTCCTTGGGCAGCGAATCGGACAGGTCGACCTGCTCGACCCAGCGCGCCACCTCCGACAGGTAGGCGCGCGTTTCATTGACCGCGATCTGGTAATCGCGCCGGATGCGGAAGCGGTCGTCCCAATCGAGCACAAACTTGCTCGCCTCGCGTCCGACCGCGCCCGGCAGCAGCACGACCTCGCTCAGCTCGCGCCATTCGTCGATCAGGGTCACCGAGACCACCGCCGTCAAACCGGTGTTGACCATGCTGATCACCACCGCCTTGCCGATATACGCGCTGGCCGTGCCCATGCGCACAGTCAGCTCGTTCAACACTTCGCTGACCTGCACGATCGAGTACGGGTTATAGACTTCCATCACCAGCGATTTACGCTGGAGATTCACAATGGTGCCGCGTGCCGCCTCACCCTGCGTGTTCAGGAAACTGACGACCGGATCAATTTGCGCCTGTGAATACACTGTTCTGAACTTAAATGGTTGCCGTAGATTAAGACGAGTGTACGCACTTGTGGCGGAAATCGCAATGTTTCATTCAGAAGTAGGGAATTTTCCGGCGTTCAGCGAACTGGGCGTTGAAGGTTAGCTGCCGCACCGACATGCTTCCTGCCTGGCGTCAAACTGGGGCCAGATTGGAGAACATGATGGAGCAGTTACGAGCACCCCACGCGCCGTCCGAGCAGGAACGCGCGGAATTCCACGAGCGCTTCCTGCGCAGCTTTGCCGACCCGCGCTTCGACGCCGTGCGCGACGCCGTTGCCGCCCTGGAGGAACTGGCCTGGCGCCAGTATTGCGAGCAGCGCCAGGCGCCGCACTAGCGGCGCGCCGCCAGCGCCTCCAGGCGCTCCACCACGCGCCCGGCCAATTGCGCCTGGGAAAAGCCGGCGTAGCGCTCCGCCACCTGGCGCGCCGCCAGCAGGGTACGGCCATCCATCAGCAGGCTGCGCACCACGCTGCGCCAATCCACCGTCCCCGGGAAACGGCCGCCATTGATCGCCACGCCGGCCGCTTCCAGGCGCTGCGCCAGCAGGTAGCGCTCCAGCTGGGTCGGCAGCAGCAGCATCGGCACCGCGGCCAGCATGGCATGCGCCACCGTGCCCTCCCCGCCCTGGTTCACGCACAGGCGCGCCTCGGACAGGGCCGCCGCCAGGTCGACCGGGCCGCGCGCCCACGCCAGGCTGGTGGCATGCACCGGCGGCACCGCGCCGGCCGCCACTTCCGGCTGGTAGCACAGCACGCGGCAGCCCTCCAGCACCAGCGCGTGCAGCACCGCCACATACGCCGGATGCTCCTGGCGCAGGTAGACGAAGACCTTATGCCCCTGGCCCGGCGGCCATTGCGGTGGCGCGCCCGGCGGCGTGACAAAGGCCGGCCCCAGCCAGGTTGCGGTGGCGGCCGGGCGCGCGTAATGGTCCAGCTCCGGCCAGGCGCACAGCAACTGCTGCTGCCCCAGCAAGGCGTCGGCCGCCTGCACATAGGGCACGCCGCCATGGTGCACCAACAGCGCATTCATCACCTTCAGCACATGCAGTTCGGCTGCCGCCAGGCGCGCCAGGTCGACCGCCTCCCACGGCCGGAAGTTCGGCAGCGGCTGGCCGGCCGGCGGCAGGGTGAAGGCCGCGCCCATTGCCGCCGACGGGATATCCAGGCTGCGCGCCGCCAGCAGCGCCGTCGGCGCGAATTCCGCCACCAGCACATCCGGCTTCAATAAGGCCAGCGCCGCGCGCCAGCCGCGCAGCAAGCCATCCAGCCCCTGCGCCTCCTGGTAGCCGGCGCCCAGCATGATCTCCGCCAGGCTGGCCGCGCCCTGCGCCCCGGCCGTGAGCCAGACCGGCGCCTGCAGCAGCGGCACCTCCAGGTCGCCCAGCAGCCGGCGCGCCAGCGCCAGGTCGCGCACCGACAGGCTGACCGCATGGCCGCGCGCCAGCAAGGCCTGCGCCACGATCCGCAGGCGTCCCGCATGCGCCGGGGCGCCGCCTAATTCCCAAGCCAGGTGGAAGTGCGCCATGGATCAGTGCACCTGGCCAATTGCCATTGTATTTTTCACATTATTTCCAGAGAGTCCGCCGCTTGGGATTTTAGAACACACTGGCAGGCAGGTGTGCAATACTAGGCCATGACCGTCACCCGATTGCTGCCCCAGAGCCTGCGCGCGCGCATGACCTGCGTGGTGATCGCGTTTGTGCTGGCCGCCACCACGCTGCTGACCTGGCTGGCCTTGTCGATGGCCGAACGCGATATGAAGAGCGTGATCGGGCAGCAACAGTTCAGCCTGCTCTCGCTGGCCGCCGCCCACATCGACGAGCAGCTGGCCTCCAAACGCCTGCTGCTGGCCGCGATTGCCGACGCCGTGCCGCCCGGCGGGTACACCGCCGCCACCTTGCGCGCCGCCATTGAACGCCACGCCGCGGCCGGCACCGAGTTCGCCAATGTGGCCGCGTTCGACGCCCAGGGCCAGTACCTGGCCAGCCTGCGGCCGCCAATCCAGCCCAATCCCAGGCTGTCCGACCGCAGCTATTTCGAGCAGACCATGGCGCAAAAGCGCGGCATCATTTCGCCGCCGGTGCGCGGCCGGGTCACCAGCCTGCCGGTGGTGGTGCTGACCCACCCCATCATCGATAGCGGCGGCGACGTGCAGGCGGTGCTGGTGGGCAGCATCGATTTGCTGACCTCGGACTTCTTCCACCATTTCAACACGATGAAACCCGGCAAAACCGGCTTCATGTTCATCATGACCACCGACGGCATCCTGGTGAACCACCCCAACAAGGCTCGCCTGCTGGAGCACATCAACGCCCGTCCTGGCCTGAACCTGGGCACCGAACGCGCGCTGGCCGGCTTCGAAGGCTGGATGGAGGCGACCAACAAAGATGGCGTGGACGGCATCTATTCCTACAAGCGCCTGAACGCCACCAACTGGATCGTCGCCGTGCGCTACCCGACCGACGAAGCCTTTGCCCCGATGGCCACCATGCGCCGCCAGGCCGTGGTTGCCGCCACCGCCTTTGCCGCCGTGGCCGGCCTGCTCAGCTGGTGGATGGTCAAGCTGCTGCTGGCGCCACTGCAGAAACTGCGCCACAACCTGCAGGCCATTCGCAGCCGCGGCGGCGACATCCGCGTGCTGCGCAGCGACGGCCGCGACGAGATCGCCGAACTGAGCGAAGCCCTCTACGAACTCACCGCCGAGCGCCAGGCCGCCCAGGAGCGCCTGGCCGAGAGCGAAAAACGGGCGCGCGTCATTGCCGACAACATCCCCGCCCTGGTCGCCTACATCGACCGCGACCTGCGCTACCGCTTCACCAACGAACACTACCAGTTCCTGCTGGGCCAGGACCCGCGCGCCATGATCGGCAAGCGCATCGACGAAGTGTTTGGACCGCAGATCCTGCAGCGCTGGCAAGACTGCATCGACCTGGCGCTGGCCGGCCGCCGCATCCACATCGAGCGCGCCGGCGAGGAGCTGGAACGCTACCTGCACCTGATGGCCGAACTGGTGCCCGACGTGGCGCCCGACGGCAGCGTGCAAGGCTTTTACCTGATGTGCACCGACATCACCGAACGCAAGACCGCCGAGCTGGCGCAGGCGGCCAGCGAAAAGCGCCTGCGCCTGATCACCGACCACCTGCCGGTGATGATCAGCGCCATCGACCGCGAACATGTACTGCAATTTGGCAACGCCACCTACCGCCGCTGGCTCGATATCGACCCCGAGACCCTGCCCGGCCGCCCGATGCCAAGCGTGATGGGCGAGGCCGCCTACGCCGAAGCACGCCCGGCGCTCGAACGCGCCTTTGCCGGCACCGTCACCGGGTACGAATCCAGCGCCCGCCTGCACGGCGAAACGCGGATCCTGGAAACCACCTTCGTGCCCGACGTGCGCAAGGATGGCAGCGTGCCCTTCGTCTACGCGCTGACCAGCGACGTCACGCGCAGCCGCGAAGTTGAAGCCGAACTGCTGCGCCAGGCACGGCGCGACCCGCTGACCGGCATCGCCAACCGCCGCCTGTTCGAAGACGTGCTGGACCAGGCCATCGAACGCGTGCGGCGCCAGGATTGCCAGCTGGCCCTGGCCTACCTCGACATCGACAGCTTCAAGCACATCAACGACAGCCTGGGCCACGCCGCCGGCGACGAAGTGCTGAAAGAGTTTGCGCTACGCCTTGGCAACAACGTGCGCACCACCGACACCGTGGCGCGCCTGGCCGGCGACGAATTCGTGATCATCTTCGAAAACATCCGCCAGGCGGGCGAGGTGCAGTTGCTGGCGGAAAAAATAATGGTCGCCGTGGCGCCCGACTTCAACGTCCTCGGCGCCCCGCTGCGCGTCACCACCAGCATCGGCATCGCCCTCTACGCCGGCGGCACCGAAACGGCCGGCGGCCTGATCGGCCGCGCCGACATGGCCCTGTACGACACCAAACGCCGCGGCCGCAACGGCTTCACCATCGACAGCGGGCAAGGCTTGCCGGAAGCGGCGGTGACGCAGCGTTGACCGGGAAGGCAGGCCGCCGGCGGCTCGTTATGACTGGCGCAGCAGCTCGATAAAGCGGCGCCCCGCAGGACCGGGCGGCGCGTCCTTGCGCCAGCTGGCGTACATGGCGAACGCCTGGCCCAGCACCGGGCTGGCTTCCAGCGTCAGCGCCACCAGCGTCCCGCGCGCCAGGTCGTCCTCCACCATATGGCGCGGCATGCCGCCCCAGCCAAGGCCGGCGCGCAGGAAGGCGTGCTTGGCGCCCAGGTCGGCCAGGCGCCAGCCTTGCGGGTTAAGCACGCCAAACTGGCGCCCTGCGGTCAGCGTGGAGCGGTCGGTCAGGATCAGCTGCACATGCTGTGCCACTGCGCTGCGTGCGATCGGCGCCGGCAGCGCGGCCAGCGGGTGGCTGGCGGCGGCCACCGCCACCACCGGCACTTCAAACAGGAAGGCGGTATCGCACTCGGGCGGCACTTCCGGATAGGAGCCGATCACGGCGAGTCGGCACTTGCGCTCCAGCAGCGGCTGCACGACGGCGCCCAGCGCCTCGACGTCGAGGCGCAGCGGCGTGCTGGGAAATTCCTGGTGGAAGGCGCGCACCGCTTCGGTCAGGCGCGCGATCGGGTACATGACGTCCACCGCCACCGACAACTCTGCTTCCAGCCCTTCGGCCAGGGTGCGGGCGCGCGCCTTGAAGCTGTCCATGCTGTGGGCGGCGGCGCGTGCACTGTCGAGCAAGGCGCGGCCCTGCTCGGTCAGCTGCGGGTAGCGCCCGCTGCGGTCGAACAGGGGAAACCCGACTTGCAGCTCGAGATTGGCCAGGGTCTGGCTGACCACCGATTGCGCGCGCCGCAGCTTGCGGCCGGCGGCGGAAAAACTGCCCTCCTCGGCGGCGGCGATGAAAGTACGCAACTGATCCATCGACATCCCGTCAAGCATGGGCCGCGTTCCTGTATAGTTCCTGAGGTGGCCGATTTTACACGAGCTTGTAAGACTGTTCTTACAGAGGGACGCGTTGCCCTCTGCTAGGAAACCCACAACTGCGCTTAGATACTAGTTGCCATGCTGACTACACTCCCACTCAGCCGCAACAGCCAGCCCAGCGCTGGCGGTCCTTCGCGGCAACTCTATATGTTGTTGCGCGAGGCGCCCGACCGCGCCGAAGCGATGGCCTACCTGCAGCGCCGCCTGGCCGAAGCCGCGGCTTTGCACCCGGCCTGGAGCGGCGGCCTGGCCGGGCTGGAGGAATGGCATGAGCTGTGCGCGCGCAGCCGCGCCGAGGAGTTCCGGCTCTACCAGGCGGGCCGCAGCGAAGGCGCGGGGCGCCGCCATTTCGCCACGCTGGCGCAGGCGCGCCGCTTCCTGTGCATGCAGGCGCCGGCGCTGCTGGCGGACGGCGCCTGGCTGCACAGTGTGCTCGACCATTGGCGACAGCCGGCGTACATGCCGCTGGTGAAGCTCTACCTTGATTACCTGGGCAAAGGCGTGCCGGCCGCCAACCATGTGGCGCAGGTGCAGCAGGCGCTGGCGGCGCAGTCCTGCAGCAATTGGCAGGAGCTCGAGGACAGCAGCTATGTGCAGGCGGCGATCCGCATGGCGCTGGCCTGCGCCGGCGAGCGCTACCTGCCCGAGCTGCTCGGCTACCAGCTGGCCGTGCCGGACCAGCCGGCGGCCCAGCCCTCGGTCCTGCACGAACTGGCCGAGCTGGGCATCGTACTGCCGCCGCCTGTGCCCGACGGGCTGGTCCTGACCGCGCTGCGCGCCATGCTGGGCAATGTCAGCGACCGCCCGGCCTTCCTGCAGCGGTTGGAACTGGGCCATGCACTGGGGCGGCTGGGCTTGCAGACCGTGCCGGCCACGCCGGGCGATGGCGCGGCGCAGGAAGAAGCGGCCAGCAGCAACGTGACGCCGGCGGTCTTTGCGGCGCCAGCGGGCGGCGACAGCAGCGCCGCCGCCGGCGCCCGCGCCCCTGCGCGCGGCATCCTGCGCCACAACTTCCCGCACGATGAACACGCCTGGGAAACCATCACCAGCGACCTGGGGCTGCTGGAGGCGCAGATCGCCGCCTGCGCCAGCAAGGCCCAGGCCATGACCATGCTGGCGCGGCATATGGGTCCGGCCGTGCACCACCAGCCGCTTGGCCTGATGGCGGCGCGCGTGTATTCGCAGCTGTTCGCGCTGGGCTAAGTCGCCAGCGCCGCGCGCAGCGAGGCCGGCGTCAGCCCGGTCCAGCGCTTGAAGGAGCGCCGGAAGTTGGCCGCATCGTGGAAACCGAGGTAACTGGCGACCGTGTCATTGTCGGCCTGGCGCGTGCGGAACAGGTAGAGCGCCACATGGGTGCGCACCTGGTCCAGTTCAGCGAGGAAGGTGGTGCCGTAGCGTGCCAGGTGGCGCTTCAGCGTCGCCGGGCTGACGCCGAATGCCGCGCTGGCGCTCTCCAGGCTCGGGTTGCTGCGCACCTGCGCCAGCAGGTAGCCATACAAGGCGTCGAGCAGGCTCGGTGCCGCATCCCCAGTGGCATCGGCCGCCGCCAGCGCCGCAGCGGCCGCGGCGCCATCGGCACCTGGCCATGGCTGCCGCGCCAGTTCGGCGGGCAGCAGCATGGCGTCGAGCTGACAATCGAAGCGCAATTGCGGGCCAAGGTGGACCTCGTGCTGCTCCACATGGCGCGGGCGCGCGCGGTTGAAACAGAACTCCCAGGGCAAACGCCTGCCGCCCAGCCAGCGCGCCAGCGCCACCACGGCGGTCATATGCATCTCCACCAGCGCCGGCCGCAGGCCGGGCGCACCCTGGCTGTCGGTCCAGTACAGCACCAGTTGATCCTCCGCGAGATGCAGGCGCGGACGCAGCAGCGGCAGCAGGCGGCTGGCATGGGCGCACAGGATCTCCAGCGCCTGCAGCAGCGACCCCGCATGGCGCAGCGCCTCGGCCAGCGCGGCGTCGGTGCCGGGCAGCAGCTGCTGGCCCAACATGAAGCTGGTGTCCCGACTATCGAGCTGGCGCAGCACGTTCTGCAGCAACTGCAGGTACTGCGAAGCGCTGATCCGCCAGCCCGCAGCCGGCGCCGAACCATCGCCCGGCAAACCGCTGCCGCGCGCCAGCACAGCGGGCGCCACCTCGGCCTGCAAGGCGTACGCCAGGCAATGCCAGGGACCGGCGGCCGCGATCGTCGCGTCGTCGGGCAGCGCGTAGCGCATCAGTCCAGGCCCGCCGGTGCCGGCGGGCGTACCTGCGCCGGCGGCATGGCGGCCGAATCCAGCGCGGCGGAGACGCGCGCCAGCAGGCCGTCGGCCTCGCCCTGCGCCGGCGTGCAGGCGTAACGCAGGCTCACCGGCAGCAGGCCGTGCGGGCCGTGGTGGCGCATGTTTGCCACCATCGCGCACAGGTGCTGCGCCAGCAGGCACGCCGCCTGGTCGTCCAGGCCCGGCAAGAGCAAGGCGAAACGGTCGCCCGCATAGCGGCACAGCAGGTCCTCGTTGCGCAGGTTAAGCAGCAGCATATGGCCCACCGCCTGCAGCACGCGGTCGCCTTCGCGCTGGCCATGTGCGCGGTTGATGCGGTGGAAGCCGTCGATATCGAGCATGACCAGCGCGCACTGGCCGGCCGGGTCGCGCTCCTGCTCCAGCCGGATCTGGTGGCGCAGGTAGGCCGCGTCCGCCAGCTGCGTGACACGGTCGAACGCACGGTGCTGGCGGAACAGGCGCTCGCGCTTGGCCAGGTGGTCGTTCACCATGAACTGCTCGTGGCGCCAGTAGTAGATGCCGGCGGTCAGCACCAGCATGCCGAACGGCAGCAGCGCTTCCAGCCAGTTATCCCAGGCCGCCGCCTTTTCGATCCGGAAGAATTCGTCCAGGCAGTCGGCCCAGGAGCCCAGCATGATGGCCGCCAGCCCGCCGGCCAGCAGGCGCGTCACCAGGCCGCCCGGGCGGCTGCTCAAGGTCATGACGAACCACAGGCCCGCCACCAGCGCCATGCCGCCTTCGGCCACGATGTCCATCCAGCGCCAGGCCGCATAAGGTTTGGCTTCGCCCACGCTGGCGTAGAGCAGCAGGAATGCCAGCACGGCCACAGTGGCGGCGGCGAGGGAGTGTCGGTGGAGTTTCAGCATAACCGCGCAGCTTAGACGCGCCGTGTGACAGGCCGGTGACAGGGGCCGGGTCATTTCGGCTCACGCTGGCGTAACCAGCTTGTCATGCACGGTTCACATAATCCGCTGCACTTCCTCCACTCCCTGTACGACAACAATGAAAACGCAATTGACCACCCTGGCCGCCGCCACACTCGCGCTGGCCAACACCGGCGCCCTGCACGCCGCCAATGCCGCCGACACTGCCGATGCCGGACTGGCCGCCACCAGCGTCGTCATCACCGGCCAGCGCGCCGTGATCGCCAAGTCGATCGCCGCGCAGGACAAGGCCGACAATATTATTAATGTGCTGAGCAGCGACGATATCGGCAATCTGCCCGACAAGAACGCCGCCGAAGCGCTGGCGCGCATGCCGGGCGTGTCGGTGCAGCGCGACCAGGGCGAAGGCCGCTACATCACGGTGCGCGGCCTCGGCCCGGACCTGAACAGCGTCACCATCAACGGCGCCCTGGTGCCGTCGCCGGAAGCGGGCCGGCGCGCCGTGGCGCTGGACGTGCTGCCGGCGGGCCTGGTGCGCTCGCTCGAAGTCAGCAAGACCCTGCTGCCGGAGCAGGACGCCAGTTCCCTCGGGGGCACGGTGGAAGTCAAGGCGCTGTCGGCCTTCGACCTGCCCGGTTCCCTGTTCTCGCTGCAGGGCGCCGCCTCGCGCGACCAGAACACCGGCCAGACCAGCCCGAGCGCCGGCCTGCTGTGGGCCAGCCGCTTTGGCGACGGCAAGTTCGGCGTGGCCGTCGGCCTGAGCGGCGAACAGCGCAAGTTCGGCTCCGACAACGTGGAAACGGGCGGCGCCTGGGACGGCGAGCGCCTGGCCGGCGTCGAGCTGCGCGACTACCTGCCGCAGCGCGAACGGCGCGCCGCCGCGCTTAACCTCGACTACCGCCCGCAGGCCGGCAACAGCTGGTTCCTGCGCAGCTTCCTGAGCCGCTTCAGCGACGACGAGGTGCGCGACCGCCTCACGGTCAGCAATGTCAGTGGCGGCGCGCTGACCGAAGGCACGCCATCCAGCGCGCGCCTGGAGCGCCGCCTGCGCCAGCGCAAGTACACGCAGGAGATCCAGTCCGCCGTGCTCGGCACACAGCAGAAGCTGGGCGACTGGCAGCTCGATGTGCAGGCCGGCCGCAGCAAGGCCGACGAGGACACGCCGGAAGCGTTGAACGACGGCCGCTTCCGCGGCAACGCCAACTTCTCCGGCATCAGCTTCACCAATGGCCAGCGCCCCACCCTGCAGGCGCCCGCCAGCGCCTATGACCCGGCCAGCTACAGCCTGAACGCCATCACCCTGCAGCAGCGCTATTCGGAGGACACCGAACACCACCTGCGCCTCGACCTGGCGCACGAGTTCGCGCTGGGCGAGCTGCGCTCGCAGCTGAAATTCGGCGCCAAGGGCAGCCGCCGCGAAAAGAGCAACGACACCAACCAGTGGAGCTACAGCGCCAAGGCGGTCGGCGGCACGCTGTCGATGGCGTCCTTCGTGCAAGGGCACCAGCTCGACTACCCGTTCGGCCGCATCGGCACCGCGCTCGATCCGGCCACCCTCCGCGCCCGCGTCGCGGGGCTGGACCGCAATGCCGCGCGCCTGGCCACCGAATCGGCCATCAACGACTTCACGCTGGACGAAGACATCGACGCCGCCTACTTCCAGAACAGTTTCATCCACGGCGACTGGCGCCTGCTGGCCGGCGCGCGCGCCGAGCACACCAGCTTCGCCGCGCGCGGCGTGCGCACCAGCGGCGGCAGCATCACCCCGCTCGAACACCGCCGCTCCTACACCGACTGGCTGCCGTCGCTGCAACTGCGCTACGACCTGGACCGCGACACCAGCCTGCGCGCGGCCTGGACCAATGCCGTGGTGCGCGCCAATTTCAGCCAGCTGGCGCCGGGCGTGGCGCTGGCCAGCGCCACCGAAGCCACCATCGGCAACCCCGACCTGGCCCCGCTCACATCGCACAACCTGGACCTGGGCGTGGAACGCATGCTCGGCGGCGACGGCGCCGTTTCGGCCTACCTGTTCTACAAGGACATCAAGAATTTCACCTACACCACCAACCTGGCCGGCAGCGGCCAATGGGCCGGCTACACCAGCGCCACCACCTACGCCAACGGCGACATGGCCAAGGTGAAAGGCATCGAACTGTCGTGGCAGCAGCCGCTGCGCATGCTGCCCGCGCCGTTCAACGGCCTGCTGGTGGGCGTGAATGGCGCGCTGGCCGACTCGCGCGCCAACGTCGCCCGCTACGACAGCAAGGCCGGCGCCATGGTGGCGCGCCGCATCGCCATGCCGGGCCAGTCCGACCGCGTGCTGAACCTGATGCTCGGCTATGAGGCAGGCCCGGTCAGCACCCGCGTTGCGCTCAACTACAAGTCGCCCTACCTGCTGGAACTGGGCGCCGATATCCTGAATGCGAGCCAGGACCGCATTGTCGACAGCCAGAAACAGGTCGACTTCTCGCTGGCCTGGCACATCACCAAAGCCGTGCAGCTGAACGTCGACGTCGCCAACGTCAACAACGAAAAATACTACGTCTACCAGGGCGTCAAGCAGCACAATGCCCAATATGAACAATACGGCCGCACCTACAAACTGGGCCTGAAAGCGAGTTTCTTCTGATGATGCGCCTGACCCTGATTCCCCTGCTGCTGGCCATCGGCCTGCCCGCCGCCGCGCGCGACACCATCGCACTGCCGCAAGGCGCCAGCCTGGCGATCGACAAGCGCGGCCTGCAACTGCGCGGCGCGGACGGCGCCGAACGCGCCCGCCTGGCGCTGCGCGCACGCCACCTCGATTACCGCGACGGCACCGCCCTGGTGGTCGATGCCAACACCGAACGCGCCATCGCGGTCAACGTGGACAGCGCCGGCGGCGCACTGGCCGCGCGCGCCGTGATCGACGGCGCCGCCGTCGCGCCCGACGCCGCCTGCCTGCACCGCGACGCGCAAGGCCTGCTGCACGCCTTCCTGGTCGGCAAGGATGGCCAGGCGGAGCAATGGCTGCTGCCAGGTGCCGGGGCGCCGGCCGCGGCGCCGCGCCTGGTGCGCAAACTGGCACTGCCGCCGCACAGCAAGGCCTGCCTGGTGCACGACGCCAGCGCCACCCTGGTCGTCAACGAAGAAGGCTTCGGCGCCTGGGCCTACAACGCCGACGCCGAAGCGCCGCCGGCGCGGCGCGCGCTGGCCCTGCGCCGGCCGCACGGCAAGCTGGCCGCCGCCCCGGACGGCCTGGCGCCCGCCGCCCAGGGCGTGACGCTGCTGGACCACCAGGGCAAGGCCCTGCAAACCATCGCGCTGCGGCGCGACCTGCCGCCCAGCGCCGTGGTGCAGCCATTGGTGCAGACCGAAACCATGCCGCGCATGGGCGATGCCGCCGACGACCCGGCCATCTGGGCCGACCGCCAGCGCCCCGGCCAGGGGCGCGTGCTGGGCACCAACAAGAAACAAGGCCTGCACGTCTACGACCTGGAAGGGCGCCAGCTGCAGATGTTGGAATCGGGCCGCCTGAACAACGTCGACCTGCGCCAGGACGTGCTGCTGGACGGCCAGCGCTTCGACCTGGCCATGGCCACCCAGCGCGACGACAATGCCCTGGTGCTGTACACCATCGACAGCGCCGGCACGGTGGCCGAGACGGCCCGCTTCCCGACGCCGCTGGAGCGCATCTACGGCATCTGCCTGTACCAGCCCGCCGCCGGCGGCCTGCAAGCCTTCGTCAACGACAAGGACGGCAGGTTCCTGCAATACCGCATCGGCCGCAGCGGCGGCGCCTTCCACGCCAGCCTGGTGCGCCGCTTCAAGCTCGGCACCCAGCCCGAAGGCTGCGTCGCCGACGACCGCAGCGGCCGCCTGTTCGCCGGCGAGGAAAAGCGCGGCGTCTGGAGCCTGGACGCCGATGCCGGGGCCAAAGCCGAACCGCGCCTGGTGCTGCCGCTTGGGCCGCACCTGCGCGCCGACGTCGAAGGCATGGCCCTGTACCACGGCGAGCGCGCCAGCTACCTGGTCGTCTCCAGCCAGGGCAGCAACAGCTACCTGGTGGCCGACGCCGCACCGCCGCACCGCATCCGCGGCAGCTTCCGCATCGGCTTCAACGCCGCCGCCGGCATCGACGGCGCCTCGGAAACCGACGGCCTCGATGTCAGCGCCGCCAACTTCGGCGGGCGCTTCGCGCGCGGCATGCTGGTAGTGCAGGACGGCTACAAGCGCCTGCCCGACGGCGCCCAGAACTTCAAGTATGTGGCGTGGGAGGACATTGCCCGCGCATTAAGCTTGCCGTGATGGTATGCTCCCCGGTAAAACAAACCGGGGAGCCGTCGTGTCCATTGCAGAAAAACTATTCAAACTCAAAGAAGCCGGCAGTGATGTACGCACCGAGGTGGTGGCGGGTTTCACCACCTTCCTCACCATGGCCTACATCATCTTCGTCAACCCCACCATCCTGGGCGACGCCGGCATGCCGAAAGACGCCGTCTTCGTCGCTACCTGCCTGGCCGCCGCGCTGGGCACGGCCATCATGGCGCTGTACGCCAACTACCCGATCGGCATGGCGCCCGGCATGGGCCTCAACGCCTACTTCGCCTACGCCGTGGTGCTGGGCATGGGCATCGCGTGGCCGGTGGCGCTGGGCGCCGTGTTCATTTCCGGCTGCCTGTTCATCCTGGTCAGCGTGCTGGGCCTGCGCGAAGCGATCGTCAACGGCATCCCGCGCTCGCTGCGCATTGCCATCACCGTCGGCCTCGGCCTGTTCCTCGGCCTGATCGCCCTGAAGGGCGCCGGCATCGTCACCGCCAACCCCAACACCATGGTGGCGGTGGGCGACCTGCACAAGGCGCCGGCGCTGCTGGCCATCGTCGGCTTCCTGCTGATCGTCACGCTGGACCGGCTGAAGGTCAAGGGCGCCATCCTGATCGGCATCATGGCTGTCACCATCCTCAGTTTCTTCTTCGGCGGGAACACCTTCAAAGGCGTGTTCTCGGCGCCGCCCGCGCTGGACGCCACCCTGCTCAAGCTCGAC